>NZ_VIUG01000020.1:0-119050 GCF_007828255.1 Pseudomonas sp. SJZ078
TCCAAGGCCAGGGCGGCCGAGGACAGTGAAGATTTCCAAAACTCGGTATCCGGTAGATCGTAAGGCCGCTCCGCTTAAGTGAACAGCATTACGCGACAGGCGCGGGCTCTTTCCTACAATGCACTTCCTTTAGAAGGCCGTGACACCGCCATCCACCGCCAGTGAATGGCCGGTGGTGAACGCCGCGCCGTCGCAGCACAAGTACAGCACGGCGCTGGCGATTTCCTCGACCTTGCCGATACGTCCTACCGGGTGCATGGCGTTGGCGAATTCGCCCTTCTTCGGATCAGACTCGTAGGCACGACGGAACATGTCAGTATCGATCACTGCCGGGCAGACCGCGTTCACGCGAATCTTCTTCTTGGCGTATTCGATGGCGGCCGACTTGGTCAGGCCGATTACGGCATGCTTGGAGGCGGCATAGATGCTCATTTTCGGCGCCGCGCCCAGGCCTGCCACCGAGGCGGTATTGACGATGGCACCGCCACCCTGGGCCAACAGCAGCGGCAACTGATATTTCATGCACAGCCAGACACCCTTCACGTTGACGCCCATGATCGCATCGAACTCATCGAGGCTGCCGTCGGCCAGCTTGCCCTTCTCGATCTCGATCCCGGCATTGTTGAAGGCGTAATCGAGACGACCATAGGTCGCGATCACTTCATTCATCAGGTTCTGCACGTCGCTTTCCAGTGTCACGTTGCAGCGCACGAACACCGCTTCGCCGCCGGCTTCGCGAATCAACTGTACCGTGCCCTCTCCCCCCGTCACGTCCAGGTCGGCCACCACGACCTTCAGGCCTTCCGTGGCGAACGCACGGGCGGTGGCGCGGCCGATGCCCGCGGCGGCACCGGTGACTACGGCGACTTGTCCGGAAAACGTCATGCTCATTGTCAGTTCCTTGAAGGATGCAGGGTGGCGCCAGTGTAGGCACAGCCCGGCCTGGCGCAGCAGCACTATCCAGATCCCGGTTGAGCATCCATCGACATCAGTGATAACAGCCCCGGCGGCATTATCACCGGGTTGTATCGACCTGCATTCGCTACGCCGGCAAACCTTGCGACAAGCGTCTCGAAGGGCTATCAACAAAGCTTCATTTCATCTCGAGTACCCACCATGACTGCCCAGACCAATCGCCAGTTCCTGCTCGCCAAACGCCCGGTGGGCGCCGCGACCCGCGAGACCTTCACTTATCAGCAAGTACCGGTCGGCGAACCGGCGGCCGGTCAGATCCTGGTGAAGAACGAGTACTTGTCCCTGGATCCGGCTATGCGCGGCTGGATGAACGAGGGCAAGTCCTATATCGCGCCAGTGGGCATCGGTGAAGTGATGCGTGCGTTGGGCGTGGGCCAGGTGATTGCCTCGAACAACCCAGGGTTTGCGGTCGGGGACTACGTCAATGGTGCACTGGGTGTGCAGGATTATTTCCTTGGCGAGCCAAGAGGTTTCTACAAGGTCGATCCGAAACTGGCGCCGCTGCCGCGTTATTTATCCGCCCTGGGCATGACGGGCATGACCGCTTACTTCGCGCTGCTAGACGTCGGCGCCCCCAAGGCTGGTGAAACCGTGGTGCTGTCAGGTGCCGCCGGCGCGGTGGGCAGCATCGCCGGGCAGATTGCCAAGATCAAAGGCTGTCGCGTGGTGGGTATCGCCGGTGGGGCCGACAAATGCAAGTTCCTGATCGAAGAACTGGGCTTCGACGGTGCCATCGACTACAAGAGCGAAGATGTCCAGGCCGGCCTCAAACGCGAATGCCCCAAAGGCGTTGACGTGTATTTCGACAACGTCGGCGGCGACATCCTGGATGCCGTGCTCAGCCGCTTGAACCTCAAGGCCCGCGTGGTGATTTGCGGTGCCATCAGCCAATACAACAACAAGGAAGCGGTGAAAGGCCCCGCCAACTATCTGTCTCTGCTGGTCAACCGTGCACGCATGGAAGGGTTCGTGGTCATGGATTACGCCGCGCAGTTCGCCGCCGCCGGCCAGGAAATGGCCGGCTGGATGGCCAAGGGGCAGCTCAAGAGCAAGGAAGACATCGTCGAAGGGCTGGAGACGTTCCCCGAGACGCTGACCAAATTGTTCAGCGGGGAGAACTTCGGGAAACTCGTGCTCAAGGTCTGACACATAGCACTTGTGGGAGCGGGCTTGCTCGCGAAAGCGGTGCGTCATTCAACAATTGAGTCGACTGATCTGCCGCATTCGCGAGCAAGCCCGCTCCCACATGGGATGTTGCAGTGTTTGCTCAGGCCAGTTCGGCCACGACCGCTGCCAGCGCCTTGGCTGGATCTGCCGCTTGGCTGATCGGACGGCCGATTACCAGGTAATCGGAACCGGCGTCCAGTGCCTGGCGCGGGGTCAGGATCCGGCGTTGATCGTCCTGGGCGCTGCCCGCCGGACGGATACCCGGGGTGACCAACTGCAGCGACGGGTGCGCCGTCTTCAGTGCGTTGGCTTCAAGGGCCGAGCAGACCAGGCCGTCCATACCGGCCTTCTCGGCCAGCGCGGCCAAGCGCAACACCTGCTCCTGAGGCTCGATGTCCAGGCCGATACCCGCCAGATCCTCACGCTCCATGCTGGTCAGCACGGTCACGCCGATCAGCAACGGTTTCGGGCCGCTGCGCTGATCCAGCACTTCCCGGCAGGCCGCCATCATGCGCAGGCCTCCGGAACAGTGCACATTGACCATCCACACACCCATTTCCGCGGCCGCCTTGACGGCCATGGCGGTAGTGTTGGGGATATCGTGGAATTTCAGGTCGAGAAACACTTCGAACCCCTTTTCACGCAGGGTGCCGACGATCTCCGACGCGCAGCTGGTGAACAGTTCCTTGCCGACTTTGACCCGGCAGAGCTTGGGGTCCAACTGGTCGGCCAGCTTCAGGGCGGCGTCACGGGTAGGGAAATCCAGGGCGACGATGATAGGCGTCTGGCAGGCGGACATGAGTGGGCTCTCAGGCAAGTCGAAATCGGCGCGCATTGTAGCGGAACCAGCGCCCGTGGGGGACCCGATGATCGCTAAATCATCATCGCGCCCCGCTGAACATGGACAACAATGCATTTTGTGTCCATACCGATACATTCAGGACACCCAGGCAATACGCCAGCCCATTACCATCCGCCGCCACACCCCGTCCTTCCAGCCCTTCCCGCCCTGCGGCCCGAAGCCTATGCTGGAGCCACAACCTCGCCGCCTTTTTCGCGGTTGGCAGCTTACCTGGCAGATGATGCACCCATGCAGAACACCCCTGTTGCAAATGCTGACGGCCAGCCGGCCTCAAGCGATGACAAACGCTGGAGCATCCGTGCGCTGATCGTCGATGACGATTTGCCAATCCGCGAGCTGTTGATCGATTACCTGGCCCGCTTCAACATTCGCGCCAGCGGTGTAACCAATGGCGCCGGCATGCGCCAGGCCATGCAGGCCGAGCATTTCGACGTGATCGTGCTCGACCTGATGCTACCGGATGAAGACGGCTTGCAGTTGTGTCGCTGGTTGCGCGCCGAATCGGATATTCCGATCCTGATGCTCACCGCCCGCTACGAACCCACCGACCGTATCATCGGCCTGGAATTGGGTGCCGACGATTACATGGCCAAGCCTTTCGAACCCAGGGAGCTGGTGGCGCGAATCCAGACGATCCTGCGCCGGGTGCGTGACGACCGCACCGAGCAGCGCGCCAACGTCCGCTTCGATAACTGGCGACTCAACAGCGTTCTACGTCAATTGATCTCCGCCGCTGGGCTGGTCGTACCGTTGTCCAATGCCGAGTTCCGGTTGCTGTGGGTGTTCATCGAACGACCGCGTCGGGTGCTCAGCCGCGAACAACTGCTGGACGCCGCCCGTGGACGCTCCATCGAGGCGTTCGACCGCAGTATCGACCTGCTGGTCTCGCGCCTGCGCCAGAAACTGGGTGACGACCCCAAGGCCCCGCATTTGATCAAGACCGTGCGCGGTGAAGGCTACCTGTTCGACGCGCGGGACATCGGCTGATGCGATTGCGCCTCGACTCGCTGTTCGGCCGCCTGTTTGGCGTGCTGTTGCTGGCGATCGTCCTGGCCCATCTGTTGGCCTTCGCCTGGTTCATCCATTACGACCAACCGCCGCCTCCCGGCCCTCCCCCGGAGTTTTCCCGGCACGGTGACGAACCACCGCCCTTTGCCTCCCCCCCTTTCGCTCCGCCCCCCGAGCCTCGTTCCCGCCCCTGGTTCGGTGGCCCGGTGGTACCACTGACGTTCCAGTTCATATGCCTGATCATCGCGGCCTGGTATGGCGCCAAACTCCTGACCCGGCCAATCCAGCGCCTGAGCGATGCCGCCGAACGCCTGAGCGAAGACCTCGACAGCCCACCGCTGGACGAAACCGGGCCACGGGAAGCCCGGCAGGCCGCCCATACGTTCAACCTGATGCAAAAGCGCATTCGTGAACAGGTCCAGCAGCGCTCACGCATGCTTGGAGCGGTGTCCCACGACCTACGCACCCCGCTGTCACGGCTGAAGCTGCGCCTGGAACAGATCGACGACGTCAAGCTGCAAGGCCAGATGTGCCAGGACCTGGACGACATGATCGGCATGCTCGACGCTACTCTCACCTACCTGCACGAACAGCGCACCAGCGAGGTACTGCAATGGATGGACGTGCAGGCCCTGGTGGAATCCCTGAGCGAAAATGCCCAGGACCAGGGCGCCGACGTGCAATCCAGCGGTTCCTGCGCGCCTTTGCAGGTGCAACCGATGGCGCTGCGTTCGTGCATCAACAACCTCATGGACAACGCCTTGCGCTACGCCGGACACGCTTCGATCGTGTTGGAGGATCAGGACTTCCAGGTGCTGATCCGGGTCATCGACCACGGTCCCGGTATCGCCGAAGACAAACGCGAAGCGGTGTTCGAACCGTTCTATCGCCTGGAAGGCTCACGCAACCGCAACTCCGGCGGCGTCGGCCTGGGCATGACCATCGCCCGGGAAGCCGCGGAACGCCTGGGCGGGCAATTGAGCCTGGAAGAAACCCCGGGCGGCGGGTTGACCGCGGTCATTCGATTGCCGCGTACCTGAATCCCTGCGTGCACAGCCCCCTGCTCGCTCCCACAGGGACCCCGGATGAGCCAGGGTTTTGTACTCTCCCCGGTACAAACCCCACATACCCACGACAACTGCCCCGCCGAGGCTGCATAAGCCGGTGCACCCACCGGCTACTTCACCCCAAGGAGAGCGCCCATGATCGGCAGCGTCAGCAGTAGCAGCTACTCGACGTACACCAGTATCAACAGCACCGCGACCAACAGTGCCCGCAGCCAACAGTTCCAGAAGGAATTGCTCGGCAAGCTCGACAGTAACGGCAATGGCTCGCTCGACCAGGACGAACTGAGCACGGCCCTGTCGCAGAAAAGCGACGACGGTATCCTGGTCAGCCTGAGCAAAAACTTCACTGACCTGGACAGCGACAGCAGCGGTGACCTGAGCATCGACGAAATGGCCGCAATGACCCCGCCGCCGCCACCGCCCGGTGACCAGCCACCGAACACCGAACTGGCCGATGCGCTGCTCAGCGTCCTGGACTCCGACGGTGACGGCTCGGTCAGCAGCGACGAGTTGAGCAGCGGCCTTTCCAGTGCCGGCAGCAGTGCCGACAGCACCCAAGTGTTCTCGGCCCTGGACAAGAATGAGGACGGCACCGTCAGCCTCGACGAACTCGCCGCCAGCCTTGCTCCACCGCCACCACCACTACCACCTCAGCAGGCCTCCAGTGAGGAACTGTTCAGCCAGCTCGACGCCGATGGCGACGGCAGCGTCACCGCCAGCGAACTGACCAGCGCCTTGCCGTCCAGCGACAACTCCACCACGAGTACCGACACCAGTGCCATGCTGATGAAGGTACTCGACAGCGACAGCTCTACCGACCAGTCCAGGGTCAGCGAAGCGCTGAACAGAATGATTGCCAACCTGAGTCGGCAGTATTCGCCGGATAACGTGGCGAGCGTTGGGAAACATCTGAACGTGGCGACCTGATGCCCTGAGAGCCTGGCCCCACAAGCGCCAGGCTCATTGATCAGGATCACACTTGTGGCGAGGGGATTGATCCCCTCGCCACAGATGAAGCCCTCCACCACACTTAATTACCCTTACAGCATTACCGAGCCTGGCTCTTGCTCCAATCCGTCAGCAGGCTGTATGCCACCGCCAGCAGCGTGGGACCGATGAACAGGCCGATGAAACCGAAAGCGATCAACCCTCCGAACACCCCCAGCAAGACAATGACCAAGGGCAGGTTTCCACCACGGCTGATCAAGTAGGGTTTGAGCACGTTGTCCACGCCGCTGATGATGAACGTGCCCCAGATGCCGAGGAACACTGCCATCCCGTATTCGCCCTTCCACACCAGCCAGGCCGTTGCGGGGATCCAGACCAGCGGCGGCCCCATGGGAATCAGGCTGAGCAGGAAGGTGGCGATGCCCAGTACCAGCGCGCCCGGTACGCCGGCGATCAGAAAGCCGATCAGTGCCAGCAAGGCCTGGGCGGCGGCGGTACCGATCACGCCGTTGACCACCCGTTGCACCGTACCGGCCACCAGTTCGATGTAGTAACCGGCACGGTCGCCGATCAGGCGTTCGAGCAGCCCGTGGACAAACGTCGCCAGACGCGGTCCGTCGCGATAGAAAAAGAACACGAACACGATGCTCAGGGTCAGTTCGAGCATGCCGCCACCGATCTGTTTGCTGCGGGCCAGCAGCCAGTTGCCGACCTGTCCCAGGTAGGGCTTGATGGACACCATCATCGCCGCACCCTGCTGGTCGATGCTGTTCCAGATAGCGACCAGCCGCCCGCCCACCAGCGGCAAGCCGCCCAGCCAGGCCGGGGCATCGGGCAGGCCGTCGACCTGCACGTCCCTGATGAACGCTGTGGCATCGCGTACATGATCGGCCAGGTTGAAACCCAACCACACCAGAGGCACCGCCACCAACAGCATCCAACCCACCGTCAGCACCGCCGCCGCGAGGGATTCGCGACCATTGACCCAGCGGGTCAGCAGGCGCATCAGCGGCCAGCTGGCGAAGGCCAGCACCGCCCCCCAGAACAGCGCCGACCAGAACGGTGCCATGACCCACAGGCTTGCACCGAACAACACCAGGAGCAGGATCTGCACCAACAGCCGATCGTTATTGAGCATGGAAAGTCTCGAAGAATGAACAGGACCGGGACAGCGGCGCATCGTCCGCTGTCCGTCACAGATTAGCGCAGCAACTCAAGGTGAAGACCCGCTGTATTGCCGCCACCGGCCGCCTCCATCCGCGCCTCACGCACTCCCTGCCCCGCCAGTGCCTGGCGCCAGGCTTCGGCCTCGGGACCGGCGAGGCTGACCCGCAGGCCGGTGTCCAGGTTCAACGCCCGGGCCAGCAGGCGTAGCCAGGTCTCGTCCGGCTCGCCGACAAGACGTGGCAGATCCAGCACGCCGGTGTCCTTGAGCTGGCGCAGCAGCGTGGCGGAAGTCGGCAACAAATCCCCCAGGGGAGCGCTTGCCTCGAACTGCTCGACATGCAGGTAAGCCTTGCGATTGCCGCGGGTGATGCCGTACAGCGCAATCAAGGTGTTGTCCGTCGGCGGCGCCAGGCGCAGCAGCAGATAGGCCTGACCGTTGTCGGCCCCGTAGAGCTTGGCGTTGCCGAATACTTCGTTGGCCCAGAGACTGCTTTCGCCGCAATCACGGGCCTGGCACCAGTACAACAACTCGGCACCTTGCTGTTGCAAGGCTTCTCGAGCGGCAGTAAAGGCCTGGGTGGCGGAATGTTCCGGCGGCAGCTCATAGGTCACCGACGTGACGGCGCCACGGCCATCGACCTGCCCGTCGAAACGCAACTGGCCGCTGATCTTGCGAATCGAGCCCAGGGGATAGATGCGCTCGACGTCCCTGGCTTGCCGGTAATCGACAATCTGCGTGTCGGGCAGGCGCGGTACGCGCTCCAGATCCCGGCTGCCGGGCACATCGACGGCGAATGATGCCGGGCTGATGCAGGCCAGCGCCAACCAGGCGAGTGAATGAACGAATGGTTTCATCGGATCGACTTGGCCTGGCGCCGGTGGACGAAACCGGCGTCATCCCTGCGCCACAAGGCGGATAAGCAGAACTCTGTCATGGTGGTCTCCCTTTCAATCCGCCCAGCCTCGACAGTTGCCCGACGCAAGTCAAGAAGCGCTGAAGAACCGATTGAAACAGTCTGCTACAAGCACGGCACCGGCCTCGTCGTTCAGATGCAAATGATGACCGCCGGGCAATTGTTCGTGACTGAAGGGTAGACGCTCCAGCAATTCGGCGTGCCGGGCCAGCATGCCCTCGGCTGCGACGATCAGATGGGCGGGGCAACCGACCCGCGCCACGAAGGCCATGGCCTGTTCATCGGTCAGGCGCAGCGGCGAGGGCAAGGTCAAGCGATTGTCGGTGCGCCAGGTGTAGCCTCCCGGCACCGGCATCAGGCCTCGCTGGGCGAGCAGTTCGGCGGCCTCGCGGCTGACCGCCACCAGCCCTTTCATGCGCGCTTCGATGGCTCGGTCGAGGGTGGTGTAGACCGGCTTGGTCTTTTTCTGCAGATCGAGCTGCGCCTGCAGGGCCATGCCCATGCGTTCGGCCGCATTATCGCCCTGGGCAGTCGGGGGAATGATGCCGTCGATCAGCCCCAGGTGCGTCACCCGCTCCGGCAGGGACCCGGCCAACACCAGCGACACGATGGCGCCCAGGGAATGCCCCAGCAGTGCGAAACGTTGCAGGCCCAGTTGTTCGGCCACCTGCAGCACATCATGGGCATAGTCCCACAGGGCGTAGCCGGCACCGGCCGGCCGATGCCCCGAATGACCATGACCCGCCATATCCAGGGCAATGATCCGCAAGCCTTCGAGCCGAGGGGCCAGGCGGGCGAAACTGTTGGCATTGTCCAGCCAGCCATGCAAGGCGATCACCGGCCGGCCATCTTCCGGTCCGAAAAGGTGGGCTGCCAGTTCGATGTGGGGCAAGCTCAGGCGGACTTCTTCAACTCCGTTCATGCGCTGCGCCCTTGCCAACGCTGAAACAGCCCCTTGAGCAGATCGGCCGTGTCCAGAGGGTGCTCCAAAGGAAACATATGCCCGCCGGGCATGCTCAAGGACTCGCCCAGAGGCATGCTGCCCACCGAACGGGCGTGATGACGCATCACCACGCGACTTTGCCGACCTCGCACCACCGCCAAGGGCAACTTGAGCGTACGGGGCCGACCAGGACTGGTGTGCGGCACGCCGCGGTAGATGCTGATTTCCGTGGCTGGATCGAAGCGCAGTCGCAGGCGGTCACCGACTTGTTGCAGGCCATGTTGCAGATAGGCGTCGAAGCAATCCGGGTCGAAACCGCGAAACAGCGTCTTGCCGGAAAAATACTGCCGGGCCGCTTCCAGGTCCTCGAACTCCTCGCGCCGGCCCAGGGTCCGGCCGGCCGGGGTCAGGCGATCGATGAAGCCCAGGCGCTTGGCGGCCAGGATCACCCAGCGATCCGCGCGGGTCAGGACCGGCGAATCGAGCATGACCACACCACGATACAGCCGCGGGCAGCGCAACGCCGCGTGCAGATGCAGCACGCCGCCCAGGGAATGACCGACACCCCATACCGGTCCTGGCTGTTGTTCCAGGTGATGAATCAACTCGTCCACCAGGTTGTGCCAATTATCGTCCACTGGAAAACGCGGGTCATGACCGTGCAGCTCCAGATGCGAGACCTGATACTGCGGCGCCAGCGCGGCAAACAGCTTGCCGTAGGTGGCCGAGGGAAAACCATTGGCGTGAGCGAAAAACACCTGTTGCGACATGACAGCCGATCCATTGGGGGAACTGGGCAGATTGTCCGCAGATGCCGATGGCGCGGCAATGACCGTAACTGACAGGAATGATGACAGTCTGGCTCGGGCTATTGGACTCAGCGCGCCGGCGGTTGCTCGCCCAGCGGCACCACCGCCATGGTCAGGCGCGACACGCAGTTGACCTTGCCCTCGTCGTTGCTCAGGCGGATGTCCCAGACCTGGGTGGTACGGCCCAGATGGATCATCCTGGCCGTAGCCGTCACCCGTCCGCTGCGCACACCGCGCAGGTGGTTGGCATTGATTTCCAGGCCCACGCAATAGAACTTGCTGGTGTCCACGCACAGATAGGCGGCCATGGAACCGACCGTTTCGGCCAGGACCACCGAAGCGCCACCATGCAACAGGCCGAACGGCTGGTGGGTGCGGTGATCGACCACCATGCTGGCGGTCAGGGATTCGTCGTCGAACGACTCGAAACGAATATCCAGCACCTCGCTGATGGTGTTTTTAGCGGCAGCGTTCAGTTGTTCGATGTTGGGTGTGGTGCGCCACAGACTCATCGTTGCCCTTCCTTATGTTTATGTGGGAACAAGGCCCTGATGCCAATCAACGATCAAGCGATATTTCTGTGGGAGCGAGCAGGCTCGCTCCCACAGGTCGTGTAGCTTGACTGGCAGCAAGGCCCGGTCTTTTTCATGGATGCCGAAGGCCCTTGAGCCGCATCGCCCCGGCCAACGGCAGGTCACCTTCCAGCTCTGCCAGGCCAGCCGTCTTCACCTGCTCGGGTTGTTGCAGATGGCCGTGTTGCGCCAGGCCCAACAGGCTGCCCACCAGCGGATTATGGCTGACCAGCAGCACATCATCCCGGTCCGCCAGATGTTCCAGGACTGTTTGTGGCCGGGTTTCCGGCTTGAGCCAGTCGACCGTGATCAGTTCCGGTTCGAAACCCAAGGCCTCGCGCACCAGGTGCGCAGTCTGCTGGGCACGCAGATAAGGACTGGCATAGATGGCCGTCAGGGGTCGACCGATCAGTTCGGCGGCACTGCGCAGGACTTCTTCACGCCCGTGAACCGTCAACGCCCGTTCGGGATCGGGGCGGGCACCGTATGGCTCGGCTTCTCCATGGCGCAGTACCCACACTTTCATAGCTTGGGTTCCTCATCATGAACAGGATGCGGGGCCGGCGTCACGACATGAGGCGCTTCGCCTTCCGGTGCACGCGGGCTCGGCCAGTCAGCGAACGGCCAGGGTTTCTGGTCGCTGTGGAAGGTGCCGAAACGGCCGATCTGCGCCAGGAACTGGCTGAGGCTGTCGCCGAAGTTCATCAGGCTGGCGCCGGGTGCGCCGTAGATCAGCCGATAGATCAATTGCACCAGCACCACGGCGCCAAGGATGAATTGCGCCACTTGCCAGACCAGCAGATAGACCACCATCCACAACACCCGCAACAGGATGGACTCGTATTGGGCCTGGCCCTTCGGATCGTTCATAGCTCACTCCTGCTTGTCATCGACAGCGGCTCAGTTGAAGCCACTGGTGGAAATGAAATCGACGTCGGTCTTCGGTTCACCACGCATCAACAGTTCGATCACCTGCTCCAGCGTGCGCCCTTCGAACAGAATCGCGTGCAGCCCCGCGACCAGCGGCATATAGACCCCGGCTTCCTGGGACCTGGCCTTGAGCACCTTCAGGGTGTTTACTCCTTCTGCCACTTCGCCCAGGCGCGACACGGCCTCATCCAGGCTCAAGCCCTGGCCGAGGGCGAAACCGACCTGGTAATTGCGGCTCTTGGGCGAGGAACAGGTAACGATGAGGTCACCCACCCCGGCCAACCCGAGAAAGGTCATCGGATTGGCGCCCTGGCTGACGGCAAACCGCGTCATTTCCGCCAGGGCCCGGGTGATCAGCATGCTCTTGGTGTTCTCGCCCATGCCCAGCGCCACCGCCATGCCGGAGATGATCGCATAGACATTCTTCAGCGCCCCGCCCAGCTCCACGCCGAAACGGTCGGCACTGGCATAGACCCGGAAGGTGCGACCATGGAGTGCGGCCTGGACGCGCTGGCACAGTTCTTCGTCTTCACTGGCCACCACGGTGGCGGTCAGAGCGTGCTCGGCGATTTCCCGCGCCAGGTTCGGCCCGGAAATCACCCCTATCCGCGCTTTGGGCGCGATATCTTCAAGAATCTCGCTCATCAGCTTGAAGGTCTGGGCTTCGATGCCCTTGGTCAGGCTGACCAGGAGCTTGCCGCTCAGGCTTTCGGCGTGGGGCGCCAGCACCGAACGCAAGGCGCTTGACGGCAAGGCGACGAAAAACAGGTCGCTGCCCTGGAGAGTGGCCGGCAGGTCGGTTATCGGCTCCACTTCCGGACGGATCTTGATGCCCTTGAGGTAACGCGGGTTCTCGCGGTTGACCCGGATGGCCTCGGCCTGCTCCGGGTCGCGCATCCATTGGCGCACCGGGTGGCCATTCTCGGCCAGCAGGTTAGCCACGGCGGTGCCGAAACTCCCGCCTCCCAGGACCGCAATCGGGCGCTGTTCAGTCATATGCAATCCGTTCATCCATACCAAGTGGCGATGCCGGGCATTATACGGAGCGTCCAGATCGCGACTAGCCCCGCCATTAATTACCTGCAACTGTAGGAAGCTGACCATCAGTTGTTCGGAAAATGCTGTCACCGCAACTGGAAAAGTCTCTCAGCTCAGTTAACATGCCCGCCATCGTTCTGTTATCAAAGGCTCCGCCGTGACCGTTGGCCCCTCCCGCTCAGGTTCGTCACTGCTATTGGCGCTGCTCGTCAGCCCGCCAGTGTGGGCCGATGACTTGTTCGTCGACAGCCAGCCCCTGCCCCAGGTCCTGACCGCCACGCGCCTGAAGCAATCGCCGGCGGCGGTGCCGGGCAGCATGACCGTACTGGACAGCGAGCTGATCAAGGCCAGCGGCGCCCGGGACATCAGCGAGCTGCTGCGCCTGGTACCCGGCATGATGGTCGGCAACCTCAGCGGCAATCAGCCCACCGTGAACTATCACGGCACCAACGCCAGCGAAGCCCGCCGCATGCAGGTGCTGATCGACGGCCACTCGGTGTATCGCGCCGGCCTCGCCACCGTGGACTGGAGCGACATTCCGGTGGACATGGAGGACATCGAGCGAATCGAAGTCTTCCGCGGGCCCAACACCGTCAGCTATGGCGCCAACGCGTTGATGGCAGTGGTCAATATCATCACCCGGGCACCGGCCAACAGCCACGGCACGCGGGTAAAAATCACCCGGGGCCAGCGCGGTATCAGCGACTGGTACGCCAGCCAGGGCACCGGCTGGGAGGGTGGTGATCTGCGGCTTTCCTTGTCCGGCCAGGAAGACGACGGCTTCGACAGCGACCGCAACGGCGCCGACTACCGCGACAGCCGCCGCTTGAACCGCATCAACCTGTCGGTCAGCCAGACACTGAACGAACAACAGAGCATCGACTGGCAGTTGAATGCCAAGGACGGGACCAACCAGCGGCCTTATACCTACCGCCCGGTGTTTGCCGGGATTACCGCCGCTGGGGATAACTCCGACGTCATCGCCAAGGACTATGCCGGTTCGGCGCGCTGGAACCTGGACCTCAACCCCAACCACAGCCTGTATGTGCAGGGTTCGATCCAGCACTGGGATCGCCAGCAGACCTGGCGCGCCTGCGATGCCGAGGTGTCCTTCAGCCCGCAACTGACCGACCTGTGGCTGCTCAATCCGAACTACGCCGAGAAACTCGCGCGCAACATGCCCGGCTTCACCAGCATCGGTGCTCCCCCCGGTACGGCGCAGGAACAGGCGCTGGCCAACCAGGTGCTCGACCAATGGCGCAACGGCGCCTCGCGAACCGTGTGCGGCGACATCGACCAGAGTGCCCGGGAATCGCGCTATGACCTGGAAATCCAGGACACCCTCAGCCTGTCCGACAGCCTGCGGCTGGTGACCGGGGCGAACTATCGCTATGACCGGGCCGACTCCGAGACGTACTTCAACGGCACCCTGGATGACACCACCTGGCGACTGTTTGGCCAGTTCGAATGGCGGGCCACCGAACACTGGCTGTTGCAGGGCGGCGCGATGTTCGAGGACACCCGCCTGACCGGCAGTTCGCTGACGCCGCGGGTGGCGGTCAACTACCTGATCACGCCTCGGCATGGCTTGCGGGCGGTGTACTCCGAAGCGGTACGCTCACCGGACATGTTCGAGAACAACGTCAACTGGAGCTATCAGGTCACGAACCTGCGACCCGCCGCCTTTGGCCGAAACAGCGCGCGTTACTTCGTCCAGACCCGCGGCCCGGGGAACCTCGACCAGGAGCACATGCGCTCCCGGGAACTGGGCTACAACGGTTACTTCATGGACCTGGGCCTGACGGTTGACGTCAGGCTGTTTCATGACGAAATCACCGGCATGATCAGCGAACCGCTGCGCAACAATCAGTACATCGCCAGCAACGCCAATGAATCGCAGTTTTCCGGCGCCGAAACCCAACTCGACTGGCGCCTGACCAACGCCGACCGCCTGCGCATGACTTATGCCTATGTCGATGCCCTGGCCAGTGCCCCCCTCGATGAACAACTGACCGCCCGCAACAGTGGTTCGGCCGGCTGGCTGCGGGACTGGGGTCAGGGCTGGAACAGCTCGGTGTTCTATTACGCCGCCGATGCTCTCAACGGCTACCGCTTCGAACGGGTCGATACCCGCCTTGCCCGGCGCATCCCCCTGGGCAAAGCCAGCCTGGAGCTGGCGGGTGTCTTGCAACAGCGCCTCGACAATCAGCCCACCACCTTCGTCGACAACCGCTACGACTCCCGGCATGTCATGTACTTCAGCGCGGAGTTGTCCTTCTAGATGCCGCGGAGCCAACCGCGCAAGAGGCCGTTTCGCGGCCACCTGCCGCTGGCCCTGTGCCTGGTGTTGGCCGGCCTGCTGGCAACGTTCGAGGCCCGCGCCGCCGACATCCTGTTGACCGGTGCCCAGGACAGCCCCGGCGTACAGTCCTTTACCCAGGCCCTGAAGGCCCTGCGCCCCGAAGACGATGTGCGCTTCGCCCCGTTGGCGAGTCTGCCGGCACCGGACAAGTTGCCAGCCAACACCCGACTGATCCTGCTGGACCTGCCCAGCCTCGACTGGCGCCTGCAGGAATCCCAGGGGCCGGCCACGCTGGTGCTGCGGATCAGCCGCTTGCAAGCCCGGGACCGCCTGGGCGATGCGATCCCCGCTCACTTGAGCCTGCTGTGGAGCGACCCGCCGGTCGCGCGACAACTGCGCCTGATCCGCATGATCTTCCCGCAAGCGCGTCAGGTCGGGGTGTTGTACGACGGGCACAGTGAGTTTCTGCTCAAGGAGATCCGCCAGGCTGCCGCACCGTTGGACCTGGAGATCGTCACCGAGCGCTGGGAAGACACCAGCGACAGCCGTCCCCTGCAAAGCCTGCTGGGCCAGAGCGATGTATTGCTGGGCCTCGACGACCCCGATCTGTACAACCCCAAGACGGTGAAGAACCTGTTGCTCAGCAGCTACGCCCGGCAACGCGCGCTGATCGGGCCGAGCGCGGCGTTCGTCAAGGCCGGCAGCCTGGCCAGCACCTACAGCGACCAGGAAGACTGGCTGGCGATTCTCGACGATCTGCTCGACCGTCCCGTCGCCACCTGGCCCCGCGCGCTGTATCCGGCCCGCTTCAAAGTCCTGGACAACCGGCAAGTCACCCGCTCCCTGGGGCTCGAGCCGATTGACGCCGCATCCGTCGCTATGCAATTGGCCGAAGGAGAACACCGCCCATGACCTTGCGTCGCCGTTGGGATATCAATACACGCACCCAGCTCATCGCCCTTGGCCCGGCGCTGTTGCTGACCGTGCTGTTGATCAGCTTCTTCACCTTCGTGCGAATCCAGGACTTGCGCCAGGAACTCAATCACACCGGGCAACTGATCGCCAACCAACTGGCGCCAGCCACCGAGTACGGGGTGATTTCCGGCAACAACGATGTGCTGGAAAGCCTGCTCACCGCCACCCTGGCCACGCCCCACGTACGTTTTCTGGAAGTGCAGGACCGCACGCATCGGGTGTTGGTGCACGTCGAGCAGCCGGCGCAGGATCGTGTTCATTCCCAGCAGATCGAAATGTTCCAGGCGCCGGTTCGCCTGCAGCGCATCACCCTGAACAACGATTTCCTGCAGGGCAACAGCACGCCCATCGAGGCACCCGGCGAAGATTACCTGGGCCGGGTGATCGTCGGCATGTCCAATGACGCCTTCAGCCAGCGGCAGCAGGAAATCCTGTTCAAGGCCGCGATCCTGGCGTTGTTTGCCCTGCTGTTCACCTTCCTGGTAGCTCGTCGCCTGGCCTCTGACCTGTCCCGGCCGATCCGCGACATCGGCAACGCCGTCAAGGCCATTCAGCAAGGCGACTACAGCAAGCCGTTGCCTATCGTGGACGACGCCGAGCTGGGGGCCTTGTCGCGGCACATCAACAACCTGGCCGACGGCCTGGACCAAGCCAGTCGGGAACAACATCAGGCCATGGCGCAATTGATCAAGACCCGGGAAGAAGCGGAAAAGGCCAACAGCGCAAAATCCGAATTCCTGGCCATGATGAGCCATGAATTGCGCACGCCCATGAACGGTGTGCTGGGGATGCTGCAACTCCTGGAAACCACCCGGATGACCGATGAGCAGCACGAGTACACGGCGCTGGCCTCGGAATCCACCGAACACCTGCTCAAGGTGATCAACGATATCCTCGATTTCTCGCGCATCGAACGCTCGGCCCTGGAACTGGAACATATCCCATTCAACCTGACCGAGCTGGTGGGCAGTTGCGCCCAGTCGTTCCAGCACAGCGCCGCCCAACGCAAGCTGGGCCTGGATCTGTTGATCCCCGACGACATGAAGGGCCTGCAAGTGCAAGGCGATCCAACGCGGATCCGGCAGATCCTGGTGAACCTGATCGGCAACGCACTGAAGTTCACCGAGCAGGGACGTGTCACCGTGCAATGCCAGTGGCAAGCCCTGGACCACGAATTGCTGTGGTTCACCTGCACGGTGCGCGACAGCGGCATCGGTATTTCGCCCGAAAGCCTGGAACGCATGTTCGACGCGTTCCAGCAGGCCGATAGTTCGATTTCCCGCCGCTACGGCGGCACCGGTCTGGGCCTGCCCATCGCGCGCACCCTGGCCGAACGCATGGGCGGCACCCTGCGGGCCCAGAGCGAAGAAGGCCAGGGCTCGGTGTTTACCCTGGAAATTCCGCTGGCGCTGTCCACACAGAGCCCGGCGGAGATGACGCCGCGGTTGTCCAACGGCAACGAAAGTGGCGAAGGCCGCAACGTGTTGCTGGTGGAGGACAACCCGGTCAACCAGACCGTGATCGAAGCCATGTTGCGCAGCCTGGGCTTTACCGTCAGCATCGCCGCCGATGGCGCCCAGGCCATCCGCAGTGCTGAAAGCCTGATGTTCGAATTGATCCTCATGGATTGCCGCTTGCCCGTGGTCGATGGCTATGAGGCCACGCGGCGGATCCGCCAGTTGCCAGGTTGCAGTGAGGTGCCTATCGTCGCCCTGACGGCCAATGCCTTGCAGGGCGATCGCGAAGCCTGCCTGGCGGCGGGTATGAACGATTACCTCGCAAAGCCGTTCAAAAGGGTTGATCTGCAGCATATTCTGCAGCGCTGGGTGCATTAATAGGCTGTGTAGCTGGCGTGAAAGGCGAAAGTGCGGCAGTCTTAGGCACCCGAACGAGCCTTGATTGAGGCTCGGATAAAAATTTCAGTGCACAGGTGTACATTCATTTTCCCGTGCGCTGTGACTTTCACTACAACGCAATAGTCTATGAGTAGGCTGTCGATTCGAGGCATGACCGCTTCGGTCGGTCGGGAAGATTCGCCCAACCCTGCCGCATGGGACTATTGAGGAGCTCGCATGACCAAACAAAACGCCTTTACCCGGGAAGATCTGCTGCGCTGCAGTCGCGGTGAGCTGTTCGGCCCAGGTAACGCGCAACTGCCCGCCCCGAACATGCTGATGGTGGATCGCATCACCCATATCAGCGAAGAGGGTGGCAAGTACGGCAAAGGTGAATTGGTCGCCGAGCTGGATATCAATCCGGACCTGTGGTTCTTCGCCTGCCATTTCGAAGGCGATCCGGTCATGCCGGGCTGCCTGGGCCTGGATGCCATGTGGCAACTGGTCGGTTTTTTCCTCGGCTGGCAGGGCCTGCCGGGTCGCGGTCGCGCCTTGGGTTCGGGCGAAGTGAAGTTCTTCGGTCAGGTCCTCCCGACCGCGAAGAAAATCACCTATAACATCCATATCAAACGCGTCCTCAAGGGCAAGCTGAACATGGCCATTGCCGACGGTTCGGTGAGTGTCGACGGTCGCGAGATCTACACCGCCGAGGGCCTTCGGGTCGGCGTTTTCACCTCCACTGACAACTTCTAAGGGTTATCCGCATGCGCCGCGTCGTTATCACTGGTCTGGGCATCGTTTCTTGCCTGGGCAATGACAAAGAGACCGTCTCCGCTAACCTGCGTGCAAGTCGCCCTGGCATCCGGTTCAACCCGGAATACGCCGAAATGGGTCTGCGTAGCCAGGTTTCCGGCTCCATTGACCTGAACCTCGAAGAACTGATCGATCGCAAGATCTACCGTTTTGTCGGCCATGCCGCGGCTTACGCCTACCTGGCCATGAAGGACGCCATCGCCGACTCCGGCCTGACCGAAGAGCAGGTGTCCAACCCGCGCACCGGCCTGATCGCAGGTTCCGGTGGCGCCTCGACCTTGAACCAGATGGAAGCGCTGGACATCCTGCGCGAGAAAGGCGTCAAGCGCGTCGGTCCGTATCGCGTCACCCGGACCATGAGCAGCACCGTTTCCGCCTGCCTGGCCACGCCTTTCAAGATCAAGGGCCTGAACTACTCCATCGCTTCTGCCTGCGCCACCAGTGCCCACTGCATCGGTACCGCCATGGAACAGATCCAGATGGGCAAACAGGACATCGTATTCGCCGGCGGCGGTGAAGAAGAACATTGGAGCCAGTCGTTCCTGTTCGACGCCATGGGCGCCCTGTCCAGCAAGCGCAACGAAACACCGGAAAAAGCCTCCCGCGCCTACGATGCCGACCGTGACGGTTTCGTCATCGCCGGTGGTGGCGGCATGGTGGTGGTCGAGGAGCTGGAACATGCCCTGGCCCGTGGTGCAAAAATCTACGCGGAAATCGTCGGCTACGGCGCCACGTCCGACGGCTACGACATGGTGGCCCCAAGCGGCGAAGGTGCTATCCGCTGCATGCAGATGGCCATGTCCACCGTCGACACGCCCATTGACTACCTGAACACCCACGGCACTTCTACTCCGGTCGGCGACGTCGCGGAAATAAAAGGTGTACGCGAAGTGTTCGGCGACAAGGCGCCGGCCATCAGCTCCACCAAGAGCCTGTCAGGTCACTCCCTGGGCGCCGCCGGCGTTCACGAAGCGATCTACTGCATGCTGATGATGGAAGGCAACTTCATCGCCGGCTCGGCCAACATCGACGAGCTGGACCCGGAAGTGGCCGACCTGCCGATCCTGACCAAGACCCGCGAAAATGCCACCATCAACACCGTGATGAGCAACAGCTTCGGCTTCGGCGGCACCAACGCCACCCTGGTACTGAAGCGCTGGCAGGGCAAGTAAGCCTCGCCGCTACGCCGCACACGAAAACGCCCCGACTGGTTCGGGGCGTTTTTTGCCTGCCATTTCCCCCTGTGGCTATCATCCTGTGGCGAGGGGATTTATCCCCTCGCCACAGGGCCCTCTCTGCCACAGAGCTTCCATAGCCACAAAACCTTTTACTCTCGGATCGCAGTTGGCAACACCGCCAGGAAATTGTCCCGCGCCACTTTCCTCGCCACGTCCTCAGGCAAGGCATCCAGAAACGGGTCGAAGCCATGCAACTCCTTCCCCAGCTTGTTGAAACGTCCAACCACATCCGACCCCACCATGAAGCGCTCCGGGAAGCGCTCGACCAGCCTTACCCACTCCTGCCGAGGCGTGCAAGTAGGGCGTGAGCAGGCTCCAGGATAAGTCTATGTAGAGATTGGGATAGGATTCGAGCATCCGGGTCAGGGTCGGCAACAGGAAATCCAACCGGGTCTGATGCCGATGAATCTCCATGCTGGTGCCGGCATGGGCCCAAATGAAACGGGTGTGCGGATGCTTACGCAACGGCTCTTCGATTTCTGCCAGGTAAAGCGGATTCTTCTCACGCTTGGAGGTGATGTTGGAATGCAGCATTACCGGCAGGTCGTGTTCGGCCGCCAGGTGATAGATCATCGTCATGGCTTCGTTGTTGGCGCGCGGGGTATCGCCCGAAGTCAGCGCCGTGAGGTCATCGTGGCGGGTAAAGACTTCACCGATGCCCTGCCACATCCCCGGGTACAGGTCGAGCATGCGCTGGACATGGGCAGCGGAGTTCTTGTCATTGGGGTTGAAACCCGAGAGGAAAGGATGAAAATGCCGGCGTTGTTCGGTGGTCAGCTTGCCCACCGCCGTCGCGACAATCACATCGGTGGCGCTGTACCAATAGGCGTCCGCATCGTCACCGGCGTAATAACGCGGGCGCTTGGGTTCGTCCTCGTGCCACTTCTTGGCGACCGGGATGCCTGAGATCATCACATGCTCGATGCGATTGTCGTGCATCGCCTGGAGCAACCTGGGCATGCCGGCGGTTTCCTGAAAGAAATCGACGTAATGCAGGTGCGCATCGCTGTAGGCATATTCGCGGGCCATGGCGGCGCCGCTCGAAGCGATCAGCAGCCAGGCGAGAATCAGACGGGTCAAGGGAGTCATTTCCAAGGGCCATGAACAGCATAGACCCCGCCCGTCCCGCTCGGGTTCAAGACACCTGTGCCACCCCCCCTGACGGCGGGTTATGCTCGCCGCATCCGTCGTTCAATCTGGAAGACACCATGACCACGCCCCTGACCATTCACCCCCGCGCAGAAGATGTCGAAGGCCAGCCGATTCTTCGTCCGCTACCGTCCGCCAAATGCCGCAGCGTGGGACCTTTCGTGTTTTTTGACCACATGCTTCAGACCACTTACCCGGCTGGTAAAGGGATGAATATCCGCCAGCATCCCCACATCGGACTCTCCACCCTCACCTACCTGTTCGAGGGAAAAATCCAGCACAAGGACAGCCTGGGCTCGGACCAGGTGGTCGAGGCCGGGGATGTCAGTTGGATGACCGCCGGCAGTGCCATTGCCCATGTCGAGCGCACACCGGCAACGCAATTGGGCAGCGACTTCGGCATGCACGGATTGCAAGTCTGGCTGGCCTCGCCCCAATCCCACGAACAGGGGCCAGGGCACTACAGCCATCATCCGGCACACACCCTGCCGGTCAGCGACAATCTGGGCGTCACTATTCGCATGATCGCCGGGTCGGGCTTTTGTCTGGAATCGCCAGTGCCGGTACTGTCTCCGACGCTCTATGCCGAACTAAACCTGCAAACCGCCACGACGTTGCTGATTCCCACTGAGCATGAAGAACGGGCACTGTACCTATTGAGCGGCGAGGCGCTGTTGGAAGGTGAGCCGCTGGAGCTCCATTCGCTGGTGATACTGCCGGTCGGGGAAGCGATGACGCTGTTTGCCAGCAGCGACTGCCATGCCGTGCTGTTCGGCGGCGCACCGCTGGACGGGCCGCGCCGGATGAACTGGAATTTCGTCTCCAGCGATCCAGCCCGGATCGACGAAGCCCGCCGACGCTGGGCGGCCGGAGACTGGCCGACCGTACCGGGGGAAAGTGAGCGGATCGAATTGCCCTGAATCCAGAGAGTATCTGGCAGTCCGCCATCGCGAGCAGGCTCTCTCCCACAGGGGATTGGTGTCGTTCACCCAGTCCACTGTGGGAGCGAGCCTGCTCGCGATGGCGGCATGGCAAACAACAGAAAAATCAGATCGAACCCGACTCAGCCCTTGAACACTTCATCCAGCAAATTATGCATCGACCTGAACGCCCGCTCGGCCACCTTGGCGTTGTACATCATCTTGCCCGGCACGTTGGCGTGGGGATCGGTGAACGAATGCACCGCGCCACCATAGCTCAGCAGTTGCCAATCGATCCCGGCGGCGTTCATTTCTGCCTCGAAAGCCGGCAGTTGCTCTTTCGGCACCAGCGGGTCGGAAGCGCCATGCATCACCAGCACCGCGCCCTTGATGTTTTGCGCATCCGCCGGATTCGGCGTATCCAGGGTGCCGTGGAACGAAATGGCGGCCTTCAACGGCGCGCCCGTGCGGGCCAGCTCCAGAGCACAGCAACCGCCGAAGCAGAAACCGAAGGTGGCCAGGTTCGACGCATCGACCTGCGCTTCGCCCTGGCTCTGCAGTTGTTCCAGTGCCGCCTGCATGCGCTTGCGTAACAGGGCCCGATCATTCTTGAGCGGCATCATCGCCGCCCCCGCCTCATCGGCATTGGTCGGGCGCACGGTCTGGCCGTACAGGTCGGCAATCAACACGACGTAGCCGTTGGCCGCCACCGACTTGGCAATCTCTTCCGCCCCCGCCCCTACGCCCATCCAGTTGGGCGCCATCAGCAGACCCGGGCGCGAGCCCTGTTGGCTGACGTCGAAGGCCAAGCGGCCTTCATAGCTTTGGCCATCGATCTGATAGACCACCGAACGAATCGTAACCTGACTCATGACGGACTCCTCATTAAAGGGAACATCTGGAATGAAAAAACCCGCCGAAGCGGGTTTTTCCTGCACTAGATCAAGCTGACAGTTCAACCAGCAGCTTGTTCAGGCGACGCACATAAGCCGCCGGGTCCTTCAGGCTATCGCCCGCTGCCAGGGCTGCCTGGTCGAACAGGATGTGCGACAGGTCGCCGAAACGCTCTTCGCTCTGCTCGTTATCGAGTTTTTCCACCAGCGGGTGCGCCGGGTTGAACTCGAAAATCGGCTTGGAATCCGGGACTTTCTGGCCACTGGCTTCCAGGATCTGGCGCATTTGCAGGCCAAGGTCCTGTTCACCGATGGCGAGGATCGCCGGGGAGTCGGTCAGGCGGTGCGAGACACGCACTTCGCTGACGGCGTCGCCCAGGGCTGTCTTGATTCGCTCCACCAGGCCTTCCTTGCTCTTGGCGACTTCTTCGGCGGCTTTCTTGTCTTCTTCCGAATCCAGGTTGCCGAGGTCCAGGTCGCCACGGGCCACATCGACGAAGCTCTTGCCGTCGAACTCGTTGAGGTAGCTCATCAGCCACTCATCGATACGGTCGGTCAGCAACAGCACTTCGATGCCTTTCTTGCGGAAGACTTCCAGGTGCGGGCTGTTCTTGACCTGTGCATAAGTTTCACCGGTCAGGTAGTAGATCTTGTCCTGACCTTCCTTGGCGCGGGCCAGGTAATCGGCCAGGCCGACGATCTGCTCGCCATCGTCACCCTGGGTCGACGCAAAGCGCAGCAGGCCAGCGATCTTCTCCTTGTTGGCGAAGTCCTCGGCCGGACCTTCCTTCATCACCTGGCCGAAATTCTTCCAGAAGCTCTTGTACTGCTCAGGCTCGCTCTTCGCCAGTTTTTCCAGCATGTCCAGGACACGCTTGGTCAGCGCCGACTTCATGGAATCGATGATCGGATCTTTCTGCAGGATTTCCCGCGAAACGTTCAGCGACAAATCGTTGGAATCCACCACGCCCTTGATGAAGCGCAGGTACAGCGGCAGGAACGATTCGGCCTGGTCCATCACGAACACCCGCTGCACGTACAGCTTCAAGCCACGGGGTGCTTCACGCTGATACAGGTCGAACGGGGCGCGGGCCGGCACGTACAGCAGCGAGTTGTATTCCAGCTTGCCTTCGACCTTGTTATGGCTCCAGCTCAACGGGTTCTCATAATCGTGGGCGATGTGCTTGTAGAACTCCTGGTATTCCTCGTCCTTCACCTCGGTGCGTGGGCGAGTCCACAGGGCGCTGGCGCGGTTGACGGTTTCCCATTCCACTTCGGGCTTTTCTTCGCCTTCGGCGGCGCTGACTTGCTTCGGCAGCTCGATCGGCAACGCGATATGGTCGGAGTACTTCTTGATGATGTTGCGCAGACGCCAGCCATCGGCGAATTCGTCCTCGCCGGACTTCAGGTGCAGCACGATGCGGGTACCGCGATCAGCCTTGTCGATGGTGGCGACTTCAAACTCGCCCTCGCCCTTGGACGACCAGTGCACGCCTTCGCTCGCAGCGAGGCCGGCACGGCGGCTGAATACTTCGACCTGTTCGGCAACGATGAACGCGGAATAGAAGCCGACGCCGAACTGACCGATCAGGTGGGAATCCTTCTTCTGGTCGCCCGACAGGTTTTTCATGAAGTCGGCAGTGCCGGACTTGGCGATGGTGCCCAGGTGCGTGATCACCTCTTCGCGGCTCATGCCGATGCCGTTGTCTTCGAGGGTGACGGTCTTGGCGTCCTTGTCGAAACTCACACGGATCTTCAGTTCAGCGCCGCCTTCCAGCAATTCGGGCTTGGACAGGGCTTCGAAACGCAATTTGTCGACAGCATCGGAGGCGTTTGAAATCAGCTCGCGAAGGAAAATTTCCTTATTCGAATACAGCGAGTGAATCATCAGGTGCAGCAGTTGCTTCACCTCGGTCTGGAAGCCCAGGGTTTCCTTTTGAGTTTCCACGCTCATGGTCATCAAACTCCAAGTGGATGGTGGTGTCCGCCTCGCTGAGATGGCGGCGGGATGTCCTCAAGGTGGGGGCAGCGATGGGGATTTCAAGAGTGATCCGGCTTTGCAGGCTCCTGGATCTTGAAATGCGCCCGTGCGGTGGCGATCGGCTCGGCTTCCACGCCTTGCCAGGCAGTGATGGCAACGTTGGCCACTCGTCGCCCCTGACGCCAGACCTGGCACCGGGCATACGTGTCGCGAAATTGCCCGGCGCGCAGGTAATCCAGGGAGAAATCGATAATCTTCGGCACACCTGGCGTGCGGGTGGCAATCAACAGATGAACGGCCGCCGCCAACTCCATGAAGCCGGCAATGACGCCGCCATGGATCGCCGGCAGTAAAGGGTTACCAATGTTGTCCTTGTTGGCCGGCAGGCGAAAGATCAGGTCATCGCCCTGGCGTGTGCATTCGGCGCCGATGAGCTGGGCATAGGGAATCGCGGCCAGCAGCCGCGCAGGGTCGCCCTGCTCGCAGGCCTGGCGCAGGTATTCCCGGGTAATGTCGGTCATGGCGTGCTCCTGGCAGCCATCGAGCCACCTTTCGTCAGCCCCCTGGCATGCTGGCCCAGACGCATGAAAGTCCCCACCACATGGGCGATGGGTTGAGCAGGATCGTCCTGATAGGCGAAACCACGGGTGAAAATCACATCCGGCGTCACCCGATAGCACTGCGCGAAGCCATAGACATCCTTGTTCGGCTCGGCAGCGTGCATGTAGTCGATGCGCAGGTCCAGGGTCGGACAGACCTCGAACTCCGGCAACACGCAGAGGGTGGACATGCCGCAAGCCGTGTCCATCAATGACGTCAACGCCCCACCATGGAGGACGCCGGTAAGCGGGTTACCCACGATCCGGGGACTGAAAGGCAGCACCAGGGTCAATCCATCTTGGCTGGCGCTGTGCAACTCCAGGCCCAGCACCTGGCAATGTCTCAGCGCGGACAGAAAACGCGTCGCGCGCTCAAAAACGGGGGCTTCGGCCATGTGTGATGCTCTTGTCAGTAACGGGGCCTGATAACCAGACGCGACTCATAAAGTTCCATTGCACAGCAAAGTTATATATCTGTCGCAAAAGAGGAACTTAACCCGAGGTGGATTGCTCAAACGGCCAGTAGTTATTTCCATAAGGAGAAACACCGCATGCGTAAGACTTTAGCTATTGCCTTGATGTTGGCCGCCTCCCTCGGTCTCGCTGCCTGCGATAAGAAATCCGAGGACAAAGCTCAAGATGCCGCACAACACTCTGAGCAAGCTCAGGAAAAAATGAACGAAGCACAGGATAAAGTGAACGAAGCGGCGACACAAAACGCCGAAGCTGCCAAAGATAAGGCAGAAGCGGACAAAGCCGCCGCGCAGGAACAAGCCCCTGCTACCGCGCCTAAAACCAACTGATCCAGGTTCAGCGACAAAAGAAAACCCGCCTGGTGCGGGTTTTCTTTTACCTATGATTCAGCCGGGCATGGTGTCATACCGTGTCCTTGACGACTTCGGGAGCCGGTACTTCCGTCGGGGTATAGACCATGACGTCCAGTACATCGGAATGAAACTCGCGTTGATAGAGCACAAACACTACCCCGGCACTCATCAACATGAATAACCAGGGGCTGACAAACCACGCCAACATGGTCATGCCGAAATAATAAGAGCGCAGGCCAAAGTTGAACTGGTTGGCGGCCATCGAGATAACTCGCGCGGCCCGCAGCGCAAAGGCCTTGCGCTCCTGCTCCGAGACATGCCGCTCGCCGATCATCGGCGCCAAGCCCACCAGGACTGCGGCAAAGTTGTATTGGCGCATGCACCAACTGAACGTGAAGAACGCGTATACGAACACCAACGCCAGGCACAACAGCTTGACTTCGGCCAGGCCTTGGGAAGCCTGCTGCACCAGCGGCAGGTCCGCCAACAAGGACACCGCGCGATCGGACGCGCCGAGGACGGTCAGGATACCGGCCAGGATGATCAATGTGCTGGAGGCAAAGAATGACGCGTTACGCTCCAGGTTACCGATCACACTGGCATCGGCGATACGATTCTCGCGCAGCAGCATGCGGCGCATCCAGTCCTCGCGATACAAGTGCATCACGCTGGCAAGACAGGCCGTGTCTCGCGCCTTCCACGTGGCATAACGGGTGTAGCCGCCCCAGCAGATGATGAACCAGACAGCGGCCAGGAGATGGGTCAGGTTGGCTTGGATGAATGACATGCAATTCCTTGGGTGAAAAGAACATGGAGCGGCTTACAGCGTCCCTGTGGGAGCGGGCTTGCTCGCGAAGCGGTGTGTCAGGCAGCCTACCTGTCGCTGACACTCCGCATTCGCGAGCAAGCCCGCCCCCACAGATTCTGCGTGAACCTTTCAGGACACTGCTTCGACGTTAGCCCATGGCAAAAGACACTGCATCCAAAAAAAATGCCCCGTATCGATTGATACGGGGCATTTCAGTGTTTACCGATAAAGCTTAGGCCAGTGCTTCGCTGCGCTTGCCCAGCAGGCGATCACACACCACGGCCACGGCCAGGGTCATGACCGATGGCACCAGCCAGGCCAGCCCTTGCTCGCTCAGCGGCAGATGAGCCAACTGCGCCGGCATCCAGTCCGCCAGTCCCGCGCCCTTGAGCGCGTCGACCAGGCCAAACAGGAACGACACCAGCATCACCGGGCCGACGATGCGCCCCTGTTCATGCCAGAAGTCCTTGCAGAAGCTCAGGGCCACCAGGGCGATGCATGGCGGGTAGATTGCGGTCAGGACCGGGATCGAGAAGGCGATCAGTTTGGTCAGGCCGAGATTGGACACCAGCAACGAAAACGCGGCCAGGATCACCACCAGCGTCTTGTAGGACAGGGGCAGGACGCGACTGAAATATTCGGCACAGGCGCAGGTCAGGCCCACCGCGGTCACCAGACAGGCCAGGGAGATCAGCACGGCGAGGAAACCGCTGCCCAGGCTGCCGAAGGTGTGCTGCACGTAGGCATGCAGCACCGCAGCGCCATTGGTCGCGCCAAGTGCCACTTCGTGGCTGCCCGAGCCCAGGCGGAACAGGCTGATATAAACCAGCGCCAGGCCAACCCCGGCGATCAACCCGGCAATGATTGCATAGCGGGTGATCAAGGCCGGCGATTCGACGCCCCGGGAGCGGATCGCGTTGACGATGACAATGCCGAACACCAGGGCACCCAGGGTATCCATGGTCAGATATCCGTTGATGAAGCCCTGGGAGAACGGCGCCGCAACATACTCCGGCGTGGCCACGCCGATGCCGCCGGCGGGCAAGGCAAACGCAGCAATCCCCAGCACGGCCAGGGCGATGATCTTCAACGGCGCGAGGAAACGTCCAACGGTGTCCAGCAATCGGCCCGGGTAGAGCGAGATGAAGAACACCAGCAGGAAATACACGGCGCTATAGAGGAACAGCGCCAGCGGGCTTTCGCCGGTCAGCGGCGCCAGGCCGACTTCGAACGAGACGGTGGCGGTACGCGGCGTGGCGAACAGCGGGCCGACGGCCAGGTAGCAGACCGCCGCCAGCAGACCGCCGGCGAGCTTGCCGATGGGGCTGCTCAAGGCATCCATCGCCCCGCCGACTTTCGCCAGGGCGACCACGGTGATCACTGGCAGCCCGACCGCCGTGAACAGGAAGCCCAGCGCCGCCATCCAGACATGGGGCCCGGACTGCAAACCGACGATAGGTGGGAAGATGATGTTGCCGGCCCCGACGAACAGGGCAAATGTCATGAAACCAAGCGCCAGGATGTCCTGGCCTTTCAACACTTTCATTAAGGAAACCACACTACTGAATCGGAATTTAGAGAGGGATTTCCCATGGGTGAGGGAAATGCTGCCGATCCGTATGGGATCGACCCGTTTAGCGCGTCGCGTCCTTGTGGGCAGCGGTCGCAAAATGGCTGCCAGCCTAACCAATTCGAAGCACAAACGCACTGTTACGGGGCAAACTATCCGATACACGACATTTCCGTGTCGCGTTTACATATCTTTTTTTCCAACCATGCGTTTCCTCAGAAATGAGAAGGCTTTGTGGCAAGGGGATTTATCCCCTCGCCACAAGAAGTCCTACAACCACAAACATGGCGGCCAGAAACGACAAAGGCCACCCGAAGGTGGCCTTTGTGCTGGAGCGAATCAGTCAGCCGTAGCTTACTTCTTCATTTCCCAGCCAGTCAGCTCAGCCAAGGCCTTGCCGATGTCTGCCAGCGAACGCACGGTTTTCACGCCTGCGTCTTGCAGTGCAGCGAACTTCTCGTCTGCAGTACCTTTGCCGCCAGAGATGATTGCGCCAGCATGGCCCATGCGCTTGCCCGGAGGAGCAGTCACACCTGCGATGTAGGAAACAACCGGCTTGGTCACGTTGGCCTTGATGAAGGCAGCCGCTTCTTCTTCAGCCGAACCGCCGATCTCACCGATCATCACGATCGCTTCGGTCTTCGGGTCTTCCTGGAACAGCTTCAGGATGTCGATGAAGTTCGAGCCCGGGATCGGGTCACCGCCGATGCCGACGCAAGTCGACTGACCGAAACCGGCGTCAGTGGTCTGCTTCACGGCTTCGTAGGTCAGGGTGCCGGAACGGGAAACGATACCGACCTTGCCTGGCAAATGGATGTGACCTGGCATGATGCCGATCTTGCATTCGCCTGGGGTGATCACGCCTGGGCAGTTAGGGCCGATCAGGGTGATACCCAGCTCGTCGCACTTGACCTTGGCTTCCAGCATGTCAATGGTCGGGATGCCTTCGGTGATGCAGACGATCAGCTTGATGCCGCCGAACGCTGCTTCAAGGATGGAGTCCTTGCAGAACGGTGCTGGAACGTAGATCACGCTGGCGGTGGCGCCAGTAGCTGCAACAGCGTCCTTGACGGTGTTGAACACGGGCAGGCCCAGGTGCTCGGTGCCGCCCTTGCCTGGAGTTACGCCGCCCACCATCTTGGTGCCGTATTCGATGGCTTGCTGGGTGTGGAAACTACCTTGCGAACCGGTAATGCCCTGGCAGATAACCTTGGTGTCTTTGTTGATCAGGACGCTCATTATTTGCCCTCCGCAGCTTTAACGACTTGTTGAGCAGCGTCGGTCAGGCTGGTAGCAGCGATGATGTTCAAACCGCTTTCTGCCAGTACTTTAGCGCCCAGCTCAGCGTTGTTGCCTTCGAGGCGAACAACAACCGGGATTTTCACGCCAACTTCTTTCACGGCGCCGATGATGCCTTCGGCAATCATGTCGCAGCGAACGATGCCGCCGAAGATGTTGACCAATACTGCTGCGACGTTGGTGTCGGACAGGATGATCTTGAACGCTTCGGTAACGCGTTCCTTGGTAGCACCGCCACCTACGTCGAGGAAGTTGGCTGGCTTGCCGCCATGCAGGTTGACGATGTCCATGGTACCCATGGCCAGGCCGGCACCGTTGACCATGCAGCCGATGTTGCCTTCCAGGGCTACGTAGTTCAGTTCGAACTTGGCAGCGTGCGCTTCGCGCGGATCGTCTTGCGACGGATCGTGGAAAGTCTTCAGCTTAGGCTGACGGTACATGGCGTTGGCGTCGATGTTGATCTTGGCATCGAGGCAGTGCAGGTCGCCGTCGGCCTTGATCACCAGCGGGTTCACTTCCAGCAGTGCCAGATCGTGGTCCTGGAACAGCTTGGCCAGACCTACGAAGATCTTGGCGAATTGAGTGACCTGCTTGCCTTCCAGGCCCAGCTGGAATGCCAGTTCGCGACCCTGGAATGGCTGAGCGCCAACCAGTGGATCGATGGTGGCCTTGAGGATTTTCTCAGGGGTATCGTGAGCGATTTTCTCGATGTCCACGCCACCTTCGGTGGAGGCCATGAACACGATACGGCGGCTCGAACGGTCAACGACCGCGCCCAGGTACAGCTCTTTAGCGATATCAGTGCACGATTCAACCAGGATCTTGGTGACTGGCTGACCGTTGGCGTCAGTCTGGTAGGTCACCAGACGCTTGCCCAGCCACTGCTGTGCGAAGGCTTTGGCGTCTTCTTTGCTGCGAACCAGCTTGACGCCGCCCGCTTTACCGCGACCACCGGCGTGAACCTGGGCTTTGACAACCCATTCGCTGCCGCCGATTTTGTCGCAAGCTTCTGCTGCTGCTTCCGGGGTGTCTACCGCGTAGCCTGTGGATACTGGCAGGCCGTACTCAGCGAACAGCTGCTTACCCTGATACTCGTGAAGATTCATGCTTATTACCGTCTTCGTTAGGTACTGCGCATTCGGTGCTGCACCGTTTTCAGTGCCGCACCACCTGTGACTGCTGCTTGCGTAGCCTTCCGGTCAACCGGTAGAGCTACGCAAGACTGCGTCCAGCGGACATTCCGCGGTGAGTCTTGCGCGCAAGGCTCACGACGGGCCGAACCGCCGTGGTTTCTTATTATTTCTTAACGCTTCTTGCGGTTGGCCACGTGGATGGCGCCGCCATTTACGGCCAGGGCCGCTTCGTGCAAGGCTTCGGACAGGGTCGGATGGGAGAAGACCATCATGCCCAGGTCTTCAGCGCTGGTGCCGAATTCCATCGCGATCGCGCCTTGCTGTACCAGCTCGGCAGCGCTCGGGCCAATGACGTGAACGCCCAATACGCGATCCGTCTTGGCATCGGCGATGACTTTCACGAAACCGCCGGTATCGTTGGCTGCCATGGCACGGCCACTGGCGGCGAACGGGAAAGTGCCGACGTTAACCTCGACGCCTTCGGCTTTCAAGGCCTGCTCGGTTTTACCGACCCATGCAATTTCCGGGTGGGTGTAGATCACCGATGGGATCAGGTCGTAGTTCATCTGGGCCTTGTGGCCCTTGATGCGCTCGACGACCATGATGCCTTCTTCGGACGCCTTGTGGGCCAGCATCATGCCGCGAACCACGTCACCGATGGCGTAGACGCCTGGTACGTCGGTTGCGCAATGATCATCGACCGCGATGAAACCACGCTCGTCCAGGTTCACGCCGCAATCGGCAGCCAACAGGTCGGTGGTCACCGGGCGACGGCCGACCGCAACGATCAGCTTGTCGAAGGTGATGGTCTGTTCGCCGTTGGCGTCGGTGTAGCTGACCACGACTTCTTCGCCGTTGACCTTGGAACCGGTCACACGAGCGCCTAGCTTGATGTCCAGGCCTTGCTTGGTGAGGGTCTTGAACGCTTCTTTGGAAACCGCGGCGTCAGCCGCTACCAGGAAGGTTTCGAGGGCTTCGAGCACGGTCACTTGCGCACCCAGGCGCGACCATACCGAACCCAGCTCCAGGCCGATCACGCCGGCGCCGATCACGCCCAGGCGTTTTGGTACGCTCTGGAATTCCAGGGCGCCAGTGGAATCGACGATCACGTTCTGGTCGACCGGAGCCGGCGGAATGTCGATCGGACGCGAGCCTGGCGCCAGGATGACGTTCTCGGCTTCGATCACTTCAACCGAACCGTCCGGCTTGGTCACTTCGACTTTCTTGCCCAGCAGCAGCTTGCCGTGGCCCTGGATCGAGGTCACGCCGTTGGCCTTGAACAGAGTGGCAACACCGCTGGTCAGGTTCTTGACGATACCCGCCTTGCGACCAACCATCGTTGCGACGTCCATTTTGACTTCGCCGGTGGAGATGCCGTGAACGTTGAAGCTTTCTTTCGCTTCCTTGTATTTCCAGGAGCTGTCCAGCAGCGCCTTGGATGGAATGCAACCGACGTTCAGGCAGGTACCGCCGAGGGCCAGCTTGCCCTCGCCATCGGTGTATTTCTCGATGCAGGCAGTGGTAAGGCCCAGTTGCGCAGCCTTGATGGCCGCTACGTAGCCACCAGGGCCCGCACCAATCACTACCACGTCGAATTTCTGAGTCATAAAAAAGGTTCCCTTTTAGCTGCAAGCTACAAGCTGCAAGCTACAAGCTACAACCTCGCCCGCGGTGGGCTTGAGTCTGGTCGCTTGCAGCTTGCAGCTGCTTTTTAAATATCCAGGAGCAGGCGAGCCGGATCTTCAAGCAGGTTCTTGATGGTCACCAGGAACGTCACGGCTTCTTTACCGTCGATCAGACGGTGATCGTAGGACAGTGCCAGGTACATCATCGGACGAATCACGACTTGACCGTTGATTGCCATCGGACGCTGGATGATGTTGTGCATCCCCAGGATCGCCGCTTGTGGCGGGTTGACGATCGGAGTCGACATCATCGAACCGAATGTACCACCGTTGGTGATGGTGAACGTACCGCCGGTCATCTCTTCGATGGACAGCTTGCCGTCACGGGCCTTCTTGCCGAAGGTGGCGATGCCGCCTTCGATTTCGGCCAGGCTCATCAGCTCGGCGTTACGCAGGACCGGAACCACCAGACCACGATCGCTGGAAACAGCCACACCGATGTCGGCATAACCGTGGTAGACGATGTCGGAACCGTCGATCGACGCATTGACGGCCGGGAAGCGTTTCAGCGCTTCGGTGGCCGCCTTGACGAAGAACGACATGAAGCCCAGGCGTACGCCGTTGTGGCTCTTCTCGAACAGGTCCTTGTACTTCGAACGCAGTGCCATGACTTCGGTCATGTCGACTTCGTTGAAGGTGGTCAGCATCGCCATGTTCGACTGGGCTTCGACCAGACGCTCGGCTACTTTGGCACGCAGGCGGGTCATCGGAACGCGTTTTTCAACGCGATCACCGGCAGCGAACACCGGAGCGGCGGCAGCTGGCGCGGCAGGCTTGGACGGAGCAGCGGCTGGAGCGGCTTTCTTGGCGACCACAGCGGCAACCACGTCTTCCTTGGTCACACGACCACCCTTGCCGGTGCCGGCAACGGAAGCGATGTTGATGCCGTTCTCTTCAGCGATCTTGCGGGCAGCAGGCGCAGCAACCGGATCGTCTTCGCCATCGGCAGCTGGAGCAGCAGCCTGTGCAGCAGCAGGAGCAGCCGCGGCGGCAGGAGCAGCGGCAGCAGCGCCGCCTTCAACGATCGAGCCCAGCACTTCGTCGGACAGGACGGTATCGCCTTCGTTCTTGACGATGGCGCCCAGCACGCCGTCGGCGGTCGCCAGGACTTCCAGCACGACCTTGTCGGTCTCGATGTCGACGATCAGTTCGTCACGCTTGACCGCCTCGCCCGGTTGCTTGTGCCAGGTGGCAACGGTGCCATCGGCAACCGATTCCGGGAAAGTGGGGGCTTTGATCTCGATAGCCATTATCTTGGGTTCCTTAAATTCGGTTTCAGGTGCGCGAAGGCGTTAAACGGTAAAGGCATCTTGCAGCAGTTGTTCCTGCTGCTCGGCGTGCATCGACGCGTAACCACATGCAGGTGCAGCAGAAGCCTCACGGCCCGCGTATTCGAGTACGAGCGACTTGTTGAGGTTGCTGATGCTGCGACGCAGGTGGTGTTGGCTGCAGTACCACGCGCCCTGGTTCATCGGCTCTTCCTGACACCAGACAGCCGCTTTGGCATTGGTGTAAGGCGCCAGGACTTCCTTCAAGTCGTCCTCAGGGAATGGGTACAGCTGCTCGATACGCACGATGGCGATATCTTCACGGCCTTCGGCACGGCGTTTTTCCAGCAGGTCGTAGTAGACCTTGCCGCTGCACAGAACAATGCGCTCGACCTTTTTCGGGTCCAGGGCATCGATTTCCGGGATAACGGTCTGGAACGAACCGTCGGCCAGGTCTTCGAGCGTCGAAACGGCCAGCTTGTGGCGCAGCAACGACTTCGGCGTCAGCACGACCAGAGGCTTGCGCAGCGGACGAATCACCTGGCGGCGCAGCAAGTGGTAGATCTGTGCCGGGGTAGTAGGCATGCACACCTGGATGTTGTGCTCGGCGCACAGTTGCAGGTAGCGCTCAAGACGTGCCGAGGAGTGTTCGGGGCCTTGGCCTTCGTAGCCGTGCGGCAGCAACATGGTCAGGCCGCAGAGACGACCCCACTTGTGCTCGCCACTGGTGATGAACTGGTCGATGACTACCTGCGCACCGTTGGCGAAGTCACCGAACTGGGCTTCCCAGATCACCAGCGCGTTCGGCGTGGTGGTCGAGTAACCGTATTCGAATGCCAGTACGGCTTCTTCCGACAGGAAGGAGTCGTACAGATCGAACAGCGGCTGGCCCTTGTACAGGTTCTTCAGCGGGATGTAGGTGCTGGCGTCTTTCTGGTTGTGCAGGACGGCATGACGGTGCGAGAACGTACCGCGGCCGATGTCCTGGCCGGTCATGCGGATCGGGTGACCTTCGAACGCCAGAGTCGCGTATGCCATGGTTTCGGCATAACCCCAGTTGATCGGCAGGCCGCCGGCTTGCATCTTCTGACGGTCTTCGTAGATCTTCGCAACCTGGCGCTGAACCACGAAGCCTTCCGGGATTTCCAGCAGCTTGGCGGACAACTCCTGCAAGGTCTTGAGGTCGAAGCGCGTGTCGTGACGTGCAGTCCAGGCGTGACCCAGGTATGGGCGCCAGTCCACGAACAGCTCTTTGTTCGGTTCCTTGACCAGGCTTTTCACCACGTGCAGACCGTCGTCCAGCGCATTGCGGTACTCATCGACCTTGGCCTGGACGCGCTCGGCATCCAGTACGCCTCCCTGGATCAAGCGATCGGCATACAGCTCGCGGGTGGTGCGCTGCTTGGTGATCTGCTGGTACATCAGCGGCTGGGTGCCGCTTGGCTCGTCCGCTTCGTTGTGGCCGCGACGACGGTAGCAGACCAGGTCGATCACCACGTCACGCTTGAACTGCATGCGGTAGTCGATGGCCAGCTGGGTCACGAACAGCACGGCTTCCGGATCATCACCATTCACATGGAGGATCGGCGCCTGGATCATTTTCGCGACGTCGGTGGCGTACTCGGTGGAACGCGAGTCCAGCGGGTTGCTGATGGTGAAGCCGACCTGGTTGTTGATGACGATGTGCACCGTACCGCCGGTCTTGAAACCGCGGGTCTGGGACATCTGGAAGGTTTCCATGACCACGCCCTGACCGGCGAACGCCGCGTCACCGTGGATGGAGATCGGCAGTACCTTCTCGCCGGTAGGGTCGTTGCGACGATCCTGACGGGCGCGAACCGAACCTTCGACCACCGGGGAAACGATCTCCAGGTGGGACGGGTTGAACGCCATCGCCAGGTGGACTTCGCCACCGGTGGTCATGACGTTGGACGAGAAGCCCTGGTGGTATTTCACGTCACCGGAACCCAGCTCGACCTTCTTCTTGCCTTCGAACTCGTCGAACAGCTCGCGCGGGTTCTTGCCGAAGGTGTTGACCAGCACGTTGAGACGGCCACGGTGGGCCATGCCGATGACCACTTCCTTGGTGCCGTACGAACCGGAACGCTGGATCAGCTCGTCCAGCATCGGAATCAGGCTCTCGCCGCCTTCCAGGCCGAAACGCTTGGTGCCCGGGTACTTGGTGCCCAGGTACTTCTCCAGGCCTTCACCGGCAGTCACGCGCTCAAGCAGGTGGCTTTTAATGTCGGCGGAGTACGTCGGACGGCCACGAACGCTTTCCAGACGCTGCTGGAACCACTGGCGTTGCTCGGAATCGGTGATGTGCGTGAACTCAGCGCCAATGGTGCGGCAATATGTCTGCTGCAACGCTTCGTGAATTTCACGTAGGCTCGCTTCCTCTTTGCCGATGAACAGGTCGCCGGCACGGAAGGTCGTATCAAGATCGGCATTGGTCAAGCCGTAGTGAGTGATCGACAGGTCTGCAGGTGCAGGACGCTGCCACAGCCCCAGCGGGTCCAGCTGGGCTGCCTGGTGGCCTCGCATCCTGTAGGCCTGGATCAGTCGCAGTACTTCAACTTGCTTCTTCTCGTGTTCGCTGCTCACGCTGCCGGCGGAGACCGGTTGAGCGCGGCGCTGGTTCTTTGCCAGCAGCACGAAATGATCGCGAATCGTCGAGTGCGAAACATCGGTGGCAGAGTTACCGTCAGCCGGCAACTTCTGAAAATAGGTGCGCCATTCTTCTGGCACAGCGTTAGGGTCGTGCAGGTAGAGCTCGTAGAGCTCTTCCACATAGGCAGCGTTACCACCGGAGAGGTGGGCACTGTTCCACATGCGCTGCATCACGCTTTCTTGCATGCTTGGTCACCCTCGATTAGGGGAACACCATCGGCGAAAACACCGAGCAAACTTGCAGAAGTCCGAGTGCAGCGACTAAAACAAGCCACTTAGGATCACGCTGATAGTCCGGGTACCAGCCCGGATGCCCCTGCTTGTCTCATTTCTTCAAAATAAGAACCGCCGCTTTGTGAGCGGCTGTTCTGGTTATGCTACGACGCGGGTTGAAGCCCGCGCCTTAGCCTCTACGGGTACAGCGGTTCTACGGGTACAGCAGCTGAATCACACGCCGTTTTGCAGCAGCATGTTACGTACGTGACCGATGGCCTTAGTCGGGTTCAGGCCTTTCGGGCAGACGTTGACGCAGTTCATGATCCCGCGGCAGCGGAATACGCTGAACGGGTCATCCAGTGCGGCCAGACGCTCGGACGTCTTGGTGTCACGGCTGTCTGCCAGGAAGCGGTACGCTTGCAGCAGGGCGGCCGGGCCCAGGAACTTGTCCGGGTTCCACCAGAAGGATGGGCACGAGGTCGAGCAGCAAGCGCACAGGATGCACTCGTACAGACCGTCGAGCTTCTCACGCTCTTCCGGGGACTGCAGACGCTCGATGGCCGGAGCCGGCGTGTCGTTCTGCAGGAATGGCTTCACCTTCTCGTATTGCTTGTAGAAGATGCTCATATCGACGACCAGGTCACGGATAACCGGCAAACCTGGCAGTGGACGAACGATCAGCTTGTTGCCTTTTACAACGGCCGACAGTGGCGTGATGCAGGCCAGGCCGTTCTTGCCGTTGATGTTCATGCCGTCGGAGCCGCAAACGCCCTCGCGGCAGGAGCGACGATAGGAGAAACCTTCGTCCTGCTCCTTGATCAGGGCCAGCACGTCCAGCACCATCAGGTCCTTACCACCGGTATCGACCTGGAAATCCTGCATGAACGGCGCAGCGTCCTGATCAGGGTTGTAGCGATAAACACTGACTTGCAACATGGCGGTCACCCTTAATAAGTCCGGACTTTAGGTTCGAAAGTCGGAACAGTCTTCGGCGAGAAGTTCACGGCACGCTTGGCGACGCGTTTTTCACCCGGGAAGTACAAGGTGTGGCACAGCCAGTTTTCGTCGTCACGGTCTTCATAGTCTTCGCGGGCGTGAGCACCACGGGACTCTTTGCGCACTTCTGCGGCGATGGCGGTGGCTTCGGCCACTTCCAGCAGGTTCTGCAGTTCCAGCGCTTCGATACGGGCAGTGTTGAACGCCTGTGACTTATCGTTGATCTTCACATTGGCAATTCGTTCACGCAGTTCTGCCAGCTGGGCAATACCCTTCTGCATGTATTCGCCGGTACGGAATACACCGAAGTAGTTCTGCATGCAGCTTTGCAGCTCGCGACGCAGGGTGGCCACGTCTTCGCCATCGGTACGGTTGTTCAGGGCGTTCAGGCGCGACAGGGCCGCATTGATATCGGCTTCGGTAGCGTCGTCGTACTCGATACCGTCGGTCAGCGCCTTTTCCAGGTGCAGGCCGGCAGCGCGGCCGAAGACCACCAGGTCGAGCAGCGAGTTGCCGCCCAGGCGGTTGGCACCGTGAACCGATACGCACGCCACTTCACCCACTGCGAACAGGCCAGGGATGATTTCGTCCACGCCTTCGGCGTTCTGGGTGATCGCCTGACCATGAATGTTGGTGGCAACGCCGCCCATCATATAGTGGCAGGTTGGAACCACTGGAACCGGAGCAACGACCGGGTCGACGTGGGCGAAGGTCTTCGACAGTTCGCAGATGCCTGGCAGACGGCTGTGCAACACTTCCTCGCCCAGGTGGTCGAGTTTGAGCATCACGTGGTCGCCATTCGGGCCACAGCCGTTACCGGCGATGATTTCCTTGACCATCGAACGCGCCACCACGTCACGACCGGCAAGGTCCTTGGCGTTCGGAGCATAACGCTCCATGAAACGCTCGCCGTGCTTGTTGATCAGGTAACCGCCTTCACCGCGGCAACCTTCGGTGACCAATACACCGGCGCCGGCGATGCCGGTCGGATGGAACTGCCACATTTCAATGTCTTGTACCGGCACGCCAGCACGCAGGGCCATGCCGACACCGTCACCGGTGTTGATCAGGGCGTTGGTGGTGGACGCATAGATACGGCCTGCGCCGCCGGTCGCCAGTACGGTGGCTTTCGAGCGGATGTAGGTGGTTTCGCCGGTTTCGATGCAGATCGCGATCACACCGACGAAGGCGCCGTCCTGGTTCTTCACCAGGTCTACGGCATAGTACTCGTTCAGGAACGTGGTACCGGCTTTCAGGTTGCCCTGGTACAGAGTGTGCAGCAGCGCGTGACCAGTACGGTCCGATGCCGCGCAGGTACGTGCAGCCTGCCCGCCCTTGCCGTAGTCCTTGGACTGGCCGCCGAATGGACGCTGGTAGATCCGGCCGGTTTCGGTACGGGAGAACGGCAGGCCCATGTGGTCCAGTTCGAACACCGCGGCCGGGCCTTCCTGACACATATACTCGATAGCGTCCTGGTCACCGATGTAGTCGGAACCCTTGACGGTATCGTACATGTGCCAGCGCCAGTCATCGTTCGGGTCGGCCGAAGCGATGGCGCAGGTGATGCCGCCCTGGGCGGAAACAGTGTGCGAACGGGTCGGGAAGACCTTGGTGATCACGGCAGTCTTGTGACCGCCCTGGGCCAGTTGCAGCGCTGCGCGCATGCCGGCACCGCCGCCGCCAATGATGATGGCGTCGAAAGAAATCGTTGGAATGTTAGCCATGGATCAGATACCCCAGAGAATCTGCACACCCCAGACGAAGTAAGCGAACATCGCAACGCCGCATACCGCCTGGAAGAGGAAACGTACGGCAGTCGCCGACTTGCCGAACGCCATCGGCGTCAGGTAGTCGGTGGCGATGGTCCACATGCCGACCCAGGCGTGAGCGCCCAGTGCGACGAGGGCCAGCAGACTGAAAATACGCATCCAGTTGCTTGCGAACAGTTCATGCCATTGGGCATAGCCAAGGCCTGGGTTGGCGACGACATATCCGATCAGGAAAATGAAATAAGCCGCGAGAACGACCGCAGACACGCGCTGCGCCATCCAGTCATAGAGGCCCGAACGCGAGAGATTCGTGACGTTGGTTACCATATCCAGACTCCTGCCAGAACGATTACCACCACGGAAACGGCGATAACGATTTTCGAGCCCAGCTTGCCGCCTTCCAGCGTCTCACCGATGCCCATGTCCATGATCAAGTGGCGCACACCGGCAACCAGGTGATACAGCAAGGCGGACAGGATGCCCCAAATCACTAGCTTGGCTAGCGGACTGGTCAGACACGCCTTCACCTGACCGAAGCCTTCTTCCGAGTCGAGCGACTTGTCCAATGCATAGAGCATGATGGCCAGGCTGACAAAGAGGATGACACCGGAGATACGGTGAAGAATGGACGTGTAAGCAGTGACTGGGAGTTTGATGGTCCTTAGGTCTAGGTTTACAGGTCGTTGGCTTTTCACGGCTTTTTTCACACTGAAGAGCCCCTAAGAATCAGGGCAAAGTTGTTGCGGCGCGCACTGGTCAGGTACTCACCACCCAGGGAGTGACGACCCCCAGCAAAGCTGGCCCAAAAGCCCCTGGCGGTCGGCTGCCGAGTATAGACAGTTAGGTTACTAATGACAACGCGTTCACCTTCCACTGATGGCGCATTGCACAACAGCGGCAAAAGGCGTAAACGGCAGGTAATTTCGAGGAAAAAGTCCGGTTAAAGCCTTCTGGAGCAAGACTTTAGGCAAATTGACATTCGGATTTATCTCACTATAGTGGTGCGGGCCCTGCGTGGGGGGTCTGTCTGATGATTCCAAGCATTAATAGGAGGCCACATGGCTGACAAAAAAGCGCAGTTGATCATCGAGGGCGCAGCCCCCGTCGAGCTGCCCATTTTAACCGGCACCGTTGGTCCCGATGTAATCGACGTTCGCGGCCTGACGGCCACGGGCCGCTTCACCTTCGACCCAGGGTTCATGTCGACCGCTTCGTGCGAGTCGAAGATCACCTATATCGACGGCGACAACGGCATCCTGCTGCACCGCGGCTACCCGATCGAGCAACTGGCTGAAAAATCGGACTACCTGGAAACCTGCTACCTGCTGCTCAACGGCGAGCTTCCGACCGCAGAACAAAAGGCCCAGTTCGTCAGCACCGTGAAAAACCACACCATGGTTCACGAGCAGCTGAAGTCCTTCTTCAACGGGTTCCGTCGCGACGCCCACCCGATGGCCGTCATGTGCGGCGTTGTCGGTGCTCTCTCGGCCTTCTACCACGACTCCCTGGACATCAATAACCCCCAGCATCGCGAAATTTCCGCGGTCCGCCTGGTGGCGAAGATGCCGACCCTGGCGGCGATGGTCTACAAGTACTCCATGGGCCAACCCATGATGTACCCGCGCAACGACCTGTCGTACGCGGAAAACTTCCTGCACATGATGTTCAACACCCCGTGCGAGATCAAACCGATCAGCCCGGTGCTCGCCAAGGCCATGGACCGGATCTTCATCCTCCATGCCGACCACGAGCAGAACGCCTCCACGTCCACCGTGCGCCTGGCCGGCTCGTCGGGTGCCAACCCGTTCGCCTGTATCGCCGCCGGTATCGCCGCACTCTGGGGCCCGGCCCACGGCGGCGCCAACGAAGCGGTACTGACCATGCTCGATGAAATCGGCGATGTCTCGAACATCGACAAGTTCATCGCCAAGGCCAAGGACAAGAACGATCCGTTCAAGCTGATGGGCTTCGGTCACCGGGTCTACAAGAACCGCGACCCACGCGCCACCGTCATGAAGCAGACCTGCGACGAAGTGCTCAAGGAACTGGGGATCAAGAACGATCCGCAACTTGAACTGGCCATGCGCCTGGAAGAGATCGCCCTGACCGATCCGTACTTCATCGAACGCTCGCTGTACCCGAACGTCGACTTCTACTCGGGGATCATCCTCAAGGCGATCGGCATTCCAACCAGCATGTTCACCGTGATCTTCGCCCTGGCGCGGACCGTCGGCTGGATCTCCCACTGGAAGGAAATGCTCTCCAGCCCGTACAAGATCGGCCGTCCACGCCAGCTGTACACCGGCTACGAGTCGCGCGACATCACCAAGCTGGAAGATCGGCACTAAACCCCAGCCAAAAAAAGAAACGGCCTCTTGATGAGGCCGTTTTTTTTGGCTGGGGTTTAGTGAGCTGCAAGCTGCAAGCTGCAAGCTGCAAGCTAAAAAAATACCCCAGCCTCTCGACTGGGGTATTTTTCTACGCGGTACCGCTTCTAACTTGCAGCTTGACGCTTGCAACTCGCCACTGCCGTTTAATGGTTAACCGCCCCACTCGCCCCCAGACCAGTCTGCGAACGCACGAACTGCGGGAAGAACAGCGCCCGCTCGTTCTCGGCTTCAGCCGACTTGTCGGTGATGGAGAAGAACCAGATGCCGACGAAGGCAATGGCCATCGAGAACAGCGCTGGGTACTCGTACGGGTAGATCGGCTTCTCGTGACCCATGATCTGTACCCAGATGGTCGGGCCCAGGATCATCAGACCCACGGCACTGACCAGGCCCAGCCAGCCGCCAATCATGGCGCCGCGGGTGGTCAGTTTCTTCCAGTACATCGAAAGCAGCAGCACCGGGAAGTTGCAGCTCGCCGCGATAGAGAACGCCAGGCCTACCATGAACGCGATGTTCTGCTTCTCGAACAGAATGCCCAGAGCGATCGCCAGCACCGCCAGGGCGATGGTGGTGATTTTCGAAACGCGGATCTCGTCCTTCTCGTTGGCCTTGCCTTTCTTGATCACACTGGCATACAGGTCATGGGACACCGCCGAGGCGCCGGCCAGGGTCAGGCCTGCCACAACCGCCAGGATGGTGGCAAACGCCACGGCCGAGATGAAGCCCAGGAAGACGCTGCCGCCGACGGCGTTGGCCAGGTGCACCGCAGCCATGTTGTTACCGCCCAGCAAGGCACCTGCCGCGTCCTTGAAGGCCGGGTTGGTGCTGACCAGCAGGATCGCGCCGAAGCCGATGATGAAGGTCAGGATGTAGAAGTAACCGATGAAGCCAGTGGCATACAGCACGCTCTTGCGTGCTTCCTTGGCATCACTCACGGTGAAGAAGCGCATCAGGATGTGCGGCAGGCCAGCAGTACCGAACATCAGGGCCAGGCCCAGGGAGAAGGCCGAGACCGGATCCTTCACCAGACCGCCAGGACTCATGATCGCCTCACCTTTAGGGTGAACCTTGACCGCTTCGGCAAACAGCATGTTGAAGTCGAAGTTGACGTGCTTCATCACCATCAGCGCCATGAACGAAGCACCCGACAGTAACAGCACGGCCTTGATGATCTGTACCCAGGTGGTCGCCAGCATGCCGCCGAACAGCACATACAGACACATCAGGATACCCACCAGCACCACCGCAACGTGGTAGTCCAGGCCGAACAGCAGCTGGATCAGCTTGCCGGCGCCGACCATCTGCGCGATCAGGTAGAACGCCACCACCACCAGCGAACCGCTGGCGGACAAGGTACGGATCTGCTTTTGCCCCAGACGATAGGACGCCACGTCGGCAAAGGTGTATTTACCCAGGTTACGCAGGCGCTCGGCGATCAGGAACAGGATGATCGGCCAGCCCACCAGGAAGCCGATGGAGTAGATCAAGCCGTCGTAGCCCGACGCGAATACCAGCGCGGAAATCCCCAGGAAGGACGCCGCCGACATGTAGTCACCGGCAATGGCCAGGCCGTTCTGGAAACCGGTGATCCGGCCGCCGGCCGCATAGTAGTCGCTGGCCGACTTGCTACGCTTGGACGCCCAGTAGGTGATGCCCAGGGTCAAGCCGACAAACGCCACGAACATGACGATGGCGGAGACGTTGAGGGGTTGTTTCTGCACGGCCCCGGTCAGGGCCTCAGCCGCCCAGGCACCCGGGGCGAACGCTGCGATGCTCAATAGAGCCAGTAGACGCCGGATCATTGTTGAGCCTCCTTGAGGATCGCATTGTTCAGCTCATCGAACTCGCCGTTGGCGCGTCGCACGTAGATGCCAGTCAGGATGAATGCCGAGACAATCAGGCCGACACCGATGGGAATGCCCCAGGTCATCGTCGAATCGGGCGTGATCCTGGCCCCGAGAATGTGCGGCCCGTAGGCGATCAGTAGAATGAATCCGGAGTACAGCCCTAGCATGATCGCCGAAAGAATCCAGGCGAACCTTTCTCTTTTTCTCACCAGCTCCTTGAAGCGCGGGCTGTTTTGAATCGAGAGGTAAATGCTGTCGTTCATTGTTTTTATCCTCGCAGCACAATTTAAGTTGGAACGACTCTACTCTATGCGGCTCAAGGCCAGGTTCCAGACGACCTTAGTATTAGAACGACATGACGGTTTTGCCAGTTTTCAGCAAAAACCATCGCTCCCACAAGGGTCAGTGCAAGGCTTGAGAATTACGCGGGCATAAAAAAAACCGCATGACACGACGTCATGCGGCTTTCGGAATCACTGGATCAGGCAGATTACTTGCCAGTCCACTCCTTCACACGATCCGGGTGCTTGGCGACCCAGTCCTTGGCAGCAGCTTCAGGCTTGGCACCCTCTTGGATAGCCAGCATGACTTCGCCGATTTCGTCCTTCGAGGCCCATTGGAATTTCTTCAGGAACTCAGCGACTTCCGGTGCTTTGGTCGCCAATTCCTTGCTGCCGATGCTGTTCACGGTTTCAGCCGCGCCATAGACGCCTTTCGGGTCTTCCAGGAAGCGCAGTTTCCACTTGGCGAACATCCAGTGCGGCACCCAACCGGTAACGGCGATGGATTCGTTCTTTTTCTCGGCACGGGTCAGCTCGGCAATCATGCCGGCGCCGGAACTGGCCTTGAGTTGATAACCGGTCAGGTCGTAGTCCTTGATCGCCTGTTCGGTCTTGAGCATCACGCCTGAACCGGCGTCGATGCCAACAATGCGGTTCTTGAAGCTTTCATCGGTCTTGAGATCGGCTACGGACTGAGCCTTGACGTACTCCGGCACGATCAGGCCGATCTTCGCGTCTTTGAAGTTGGGGCCGTAATCGACTACCTGGTCCTTGTTCTTCGCCCAGTAATCGCCGTGAGTCACTGGCAACCAGGCCGAAAGCATGGCATCGAGCTTGCCGGTGGCCACGCCCTGCCACATGATCCCGGTCGCCACCGCTTGCAGCTTCACGTCATAACCAAGCTTCTGCTGGATGACTTCCGCCGCCACGTGAGTCGTCGCGACGCTGTCGGACCAGCCGTCAACGTAGCCGATGCTCAGGGTTTTGGTTTCGGCGCTAGCCAGTGTGGAGCTGATCGCCAGTACCAGTGCGGCACCTGCGCCCATGAGTCGTCGCATCTTCATCGTGTACTTCCCCGAAAGTGCTGCGCCCGACGAATGCCGAGCGACGTCAACGTATTGTTATGGTGCTCAGCGCCCCCATCACGCTCGCCTGCCAAACCAGTTCGAACATCAGTGGAGTACTGATGGAACGATCATCAACCTGCGACGATCCGGAACCTGATCTGTTAGCGACATTGATACAGCGAAGAGCGACATCAGAACGCCATCCACGACAAGTGTAGGCAACTAGCCACCAACCACCACTCCGTGTATCGTCCCGATGCTATCGCCCCCCCACTCGCAGCTGTTTCGTGCCGGTCATGGCACTTGGCTTCGCTTCAGTGGTCATAGCCTGCGAACCTCATTCGGCACCATCCTCTAAGGGATCCAGTCATGCTCCGTTCCTTGCGCTTCGCTGCCCTCATCGGCGGCCTTATCCCGAGTGCGTCCGCGCTGGCGGTGGATATCGACGCCGCCAGTTATGGCTACCCCTTGACCAACCCGTTCGAGGCGACCATCGCGACCACCCCGCCCGACCTGCGCCCCGAGCTGCCCTTGATCGAGGATATCAACCAGGCGGACCACAGCGTAACCTTGCGCCCGGAACGTGAGTTCATCCTGCCGGACAACTTCTGGCCGGTGAAAAGCCTCACCTACCGCATGGCCACCCAGGACAAGCCGGCACCGCTGATCTTCCTGATCGCCGGTACCGGTGCACGGTACGACAGCACCCTCAACGAATACCTCAAGCGCCTCTACTATAAGGCCGGCTACCACGTGGTGCAGTTGTCATCGCCCACCAGTTTCGACTTCATGAGCTCCGCCTCGCGCTTCGCCACCCCGGGTATCACCAAGGAAGATGCCGAAGACATGTACCGGGTCATGCAAGCCGTGCGCGCGCAGAACCCCAAGGTGCCGGTGACCGAGTACTACCTCACCGGCTACAGCCTCGGCGCGCTGGACGCAGCCTTCGTCGCGCACCTGGACGAAACCCGGCGCAGCTTCAACTTCAAGAAAGTGCTGTTGCTGAATCCGCCGGTGAACCTCTACACCTCGGTCACCAACCTGGACAAACTGGTCCAGACCCAGGTCAAGGGCATCAACAGCACCACGACGTTCTATGAAGTGGTGCTGAACAAGTTGACCCGCTACTTCCAGCAAAAAGGCTACATCGACCTCAACGATGCCCTCCTTTATGACTTCCAGCAGTCCAAGCAACACCTGAGCAACGAACAGATGGCGATGCTGATCGGCACCTCGTTCCGTTTCTCGGCGGCCGATATTGCCTTCACTTCGGACCTGATCAACCGTCGCGGCCTGATTACCCCGCCCAAGTTCCCGATCACCGAAAGCACCAGCCTGACGCCGTTTCTCAAGCGTGCGCTGCAGTGCGATTTCGACTGTTACCTGACTGAGCAAGTGATCCCGATGTGGCGCGCGCGGACCGATGGCGGCAGCCTGCTGCAACTGGTCGACCAGGTCAGCCTTTACGCCCTGAAGGATTACCTGCATGAAAGCTCGAAGATCGCCGTGATGCACAACGCCGACGACGTCATCCTCGGCCCCGGCGACCTGGGTTTCCTGCGCAAGACCTTTGGCGATCGCCTGACGGTGTATCCACTGGGCGGCCATTGCGGCAACCTCAATTACCGCGTCAACAGCGACGCCATGCTGGAGTTCTTCCGTGGCTAAATACCTCCTGCTTATCGCTGCGTTAATGGGTGCGGGCGTGGTTCACGCCGATGACAAGGCCACCGTGGATGCCGACGGCTTCAAGGAACCGCTGACCAGGCTCAAGTTCAACCCGGGGCTGGACCAGCGCGAATTCGAGCGTTCGACCCTCAATGCGTTGAACGTCTATGACCCGCTCGAATCCTGGAACCGTCGCGTCTATCACTTCAACTACCGTTTCGACCAATGGGTATTCCTGCCCGTGGTCGATGGCTACCGCTACGTCACCCCGAGCTTCGTGCGCACCGGCGTCAGCAACTTCTTCAACAACCTGGGTGACGTGCCGAACCTGATGAACAGCCTGCTGCAATTCAAGGGCAAGCGCTCGATGGAGACCACGGCGCGACTGCTGCTCAACACCACCATCGGCGTTGCCGGCCTGTGGGATCCCGCCACCTCCATGGGCCTGCCGCGCCAGAGCGAAGACTTCGGCCAGACCCTGGGCTTCTACGGCGTGCCGGCCGGCGCCTACTTCGTACTGCCGATCTTCGGTCCGTCCAACCTGCGGGACACTTCAGGGTTGCTGGTGGACTACACGGCCGAGTCGGCGATCAACTTCCTGAACGTCTCAGAAGTCAGTGCCAACCACCCGGAACTGCTGCTCCTGCGCGGGGTGGACAAGCGCTATCAGACCAGCTTCCGCTATGGCCAGCTGAACTCGCCGTTCGAGTATGAAAAGGTGCGCTACGTGTATACGGAGTCGCGCAAGTTGCAGATTGCCGAGTAGCCTGAAAACCACTGTGGGAGCGGGCTTGCTCGCGAAGACATTGTGTCAGGCAGCATATAGTTAGCTGACACACCGCCTTCGCGAGCAAGCCCGCTCCCACAGGTGCACTATGCAGTCAGTTAGCCTTTCAGCGCTTTCCAGACCTTGCCCACCACCATCACCCCCGCCAGCACCACCGCTCCTGCGACAATCCCCGCCACTGCATTGAGCAGCATTGGCACGATGACCCCGGCCCCGCCGGCACTGGCTGCCACGCCTTCGATCCAGTGATGCACCACTGGCACGCCATGGGTGAGGATACCGCCGCCCACCAGGAACATCGCCGCCGTGCCGATTACCGACAGGCTTTTCATCATGTACGGTGCGGCACGCAGGATGGTGCCGCCGATGCTTCTGGCAACCTGCCCCGGCTTCCGGGTCAGCCACAGCCCCAGGTCATCGAGCTTGACGATCCCGGCCACCAGGCCGTAGACACCAACGGTCATGATCACAGCGATGCCCGATAGCACGATCACCTGCTGGGTCAGCGCAGCGTCGGCGACGGTGCCGAGGGTGATGGCGATGATCTCCGCCGACAGGATGAAATCGGTGCGCACGGCCCCCTTGATCTTGTCCTTCTCGAACGCCACCAGGTCCACCGCCGGATCGGCCACGGCCTCGACCAGTTGCGCATGTTCGGCCTGGTCTTCGGCCGGGCTGTGGAGAAACTTGTGGGCGAGTTTTTCGAACCCCTCGAAACACAGGTAGGCGCCACCCACCATCAACAACGGCGTCACCAGCCACGGCACGAAGGCACTAATGGCCAGCGCCGACGGCACCAGAATCAGCTTGTTGATAAACGAGCCCTTCGCCACGGCCCAGACCACCGGCAGCTCGCGCTCGGCCCGTACACCAGACACCTGCTGGGCGTTGAGTGCCAGATCGTCGCCGAGCACGCCGGCGGTTTTCTTGGCGGCCATCTTGGTCATCAGTGCGACATCGTCGAGCACGGTGGCGATGTCGTCGATCAACACCAGCAAACTGCTTCCGGCCATGGTGGGGCTCCTTGAATGATAATGCCGCGCAGCATACCGCGAGCCGCCGTGCCACGGGGCATTCTTGAGCGTCGCGCGAGGCCGGTGCTACCATGCGCCACCGCCAGAACAGGCAAGGAACCCCTGGGTTTATGAGCACTATCCGCGAGCGCAACAAAGAACTCATCCTGCGTGCCGCCAGCGAGGAATTTGCCGACAAGGGCTTCGCGGCGACCAAGACCAGCGACATCGCGGCCAAGGCGGGCCTGCCCAAACCCAACGTCTATTACTATTTCAAATCCAAGGAAAACCTCTACCGCGAGGTCCTGGAAAGCATCATCGAGCCGATCCTCCAGGCCTCGACCCCGTTCAACGCCGACGGCGTACCCGGCGAAGTGCTGAGCCACTACGTCCGCTCCAAGATCCGCATTTCCCGCGACCTGCCCTTCGCCTCGAAAGTCTTCGCCAGCGAGATCATGCACGGCGCCCCCCACCTGAGCCCCGACCTGGTGGAACAACTCAACGCCCAGGCCCGGCACAACATCGACTGCATCCAGACCTGGATCGACCGCGGCCAGATCGCCCCGATCGACCCCAACCACCTGATGTTCAGCATCTGGGCCGCCACCCAGACCTATGCCGACTTCGACTGGCAGATCACCGCCATCACCGGCAAGGCGAAGCTGGATGAGGCCGATTATGAAGCGGCGGCGCAAACGATTATCCGGTTGGTGTTGAAGGGGTGTGAGTTGGACTGAGGAACTGCGGAGCCCATTCGCGAGCAAGCCCGCTTCCACATGGGATCTGCGATGTTCAGACATTTTGTGTCCACCACCGACGCTGTGGGAGCAGGCTTGCTCGCGAATGGCGGCACTCGCTTTCATGTCATACCCAGATCGCATCCCACAACGGATAGTCGCCAAGCCGCTTCACCAATCCTGCCCGCAATGGATTGGCAACCACATATCGAGCTAGTTTCACCAGATCCTCCTCCCGCCGTAACGCGCGGTCATGGTATCCGTGCTGCCAAAGGCTCCCCGTCCTGCCAGTCGCCTCATTTACCTCCCTGGCACTTAAAGATTTCATCCGACACATCAATTCCCCCAGCGACCCACGATGCAATTGGACCAACCAGTGGAAATGGTCGGGCATGACGACAAATGCGAGGGAGTCGGCGATGCCCTGCCTTTGCACATTCCTGAAGTGGCGAATGACCAACCTGCCTAGACCATAGTTCTGGAAGACAGGCTCACGCTTGCGCGTGTTAGCTGTCAGTAAATAAATACGGTTTTGCTCTGCATATCGACCAATGCGCAGACGGTGTGAAGCTGAGCGTTCAGGCATTGCATTGCCTTTCTTTCAATGAAGTTCTGAAAGGCTAGTGCTGTGAATGCAGCATCGTTACCTGACTCTTTGCCTGGATGTGTCTGGTCGATCGTTTTCGCGAGCAAGCCCGCTCCCACAGAGGATTTGCAGTGTTCAGACATTTTGTGTCCACCGTTGAAACCTGTGGGAGCGGGCTTGCTCGCGAAGAGGCAAGTCAACTCATCGCAAAATCAAACAGCTACCCCGCATCCGCCATCAACCCAACCCCCTCCACCGCCCGGATCGCCACCTGCTCATCGATATCCGACAGATCACCGCTGATACCCACCGCGCCCAGGACTGTGCCGTCCTGATCCCTGATCAACACACCACCCGGAACCGGCACGACGCAGCCCTGCCCCAGGCTGTTCAATGCGGCGATGAACGCTGGGCGTTGTTGGGCGTCCTGGGCCAACAGGCGTGAGCCTTTACCCAGGGCAACAGCACCCCAGGCCTTGCCGACGGCGATCTGAGGACGGAGCAGGCTCGCGCCGTCTTCGCGCTGCAGGGCGATCAAGTGCCCACCGCTGTCCAGGACCGCGACGGTCAAGGGTGCCGCGTTGATTTCACGGCCCGCGACAAGGGCTCGCTCCGCCAGGTTGATGGCGACGTTCAAGGTTAGAGCGCTCATGGATGCTGTCCTTCTTTTGTTGTTGGAAAGCTTTCTGGGTTTCACCTTCTGGGAAACCTCACACAACAAATAGAACACAATCAAATAACATTTTGTATACAATAATCCTCGTAAAACACCACAAGCGACGCTAAGTCGCAGGGTTATCGGCCTTCCGACGAATGAAGCAGGCAGTTGAGGAAAAGGATTGACCTGCAGCGCTCGTCATGAATAAACTCGCCGAAAAGCCACTTGTATACAATTACAAAACGTAAGAGGCACAAAACAATGAGCAAAATGAGAGCAATCGAAGCCGCCGTTCTGGTGATGCGCCGTGAAGGCGTGGACACTGCCTTCGGTATTCCGGGTGCCGCGATCAACCCGCTGTACTGCGCCCTACAGAAAGTCGGTGGCATCGATCATGTCCTCGCGCGCCACGTTGAAGGTGCCTCGCACATGGCTGAGGGCTACACCCGCACCAAGGCCGGCAACATCGGCGTCTGCATCGGCACGTCGGGCCCGGCCGGCACCGACATGGTCACCGGGCTCTACAGCGCCTCGGCCGATTCGATCCCGATCCTGTGCATCACCGGGCAAGCCCCCCGTGCCCGCCTGCACAAGGAAGATTTCCAGGCGGTGGACATCACCAGCATCGTCAAGCCGGTGACCAAGTGGGCGACCACTGTCCTGGAACCGGGCCAAGTGCCCTACGCGTTCCAGAAAGCGTTCTTCGAGATGCGCTCCGGCCGCCCCGGCCCGGTATTGATCGACCTGCCCTTCGATGTGCAGATGGCCGAGATCGAATTCGACATCGATACCTATCAGCCACTGCCGCTGGCCAAACCCGTGGCCAACCGTGCGCAGGTCGAGAAAGCCCTGGCGATGCTCGACCAGGCCGAACGGCCCTTGCTCGTGGCCGGTGGCGGCATCATCAACGCCGATGCCAGCGAGCTGTTGGTGGAGTTCGCCGAGTTGACCGGAATCCCGGTGATCCCCACGCTGATGGGCTGGGGCACGATTGCGGACGACCACCCGCTGATGGTCGGCATGGTCGGCCTGCAGACGTCCCACCGCTACGGCAATGCGACGCTGCTCAAGTCGGACCTGGTGCTAGGCGTCGGCAACCGCTGGGCCAACCGTCACACCGGTTCGGTGGATGTCTACACCGAAGGTCGCCGGTTCATTCATGTCGACATCGAACCGACCCAGATCGGCCGCGTGTTCACCCCGGACCTGGGCATCGTCTCCGACGCCGCCTCGGCGCTGACGGTGTTCATCGAAGTCGCCCGCGAATGGCAGGCCGCCGGCAAACTGAAGAACCGCAGCGCCTGGTTGCAGGACTGCCAGCAGCGCAAGGCCAGCCTGCAACGCAAGACGCACTTCGACAATGTGCCGGTCAAGCCCCAGCGCGTGTACGAAGAAATGAACCAGGTGTTCGGCAAGGACACCTGCTACGTCAGCACCATCGGCCTGTCGCAGATCGCCGGGGCGCAGTTCTTGCACGTCTACAAGCCACGCCACTGGATCAACTGCGGCCAGGCCGGTCCGTTGGGCTGGACCATTCCGGCCGCGCTGGGGGTAGTCAAGGCCGATCCGAGCCGCAAGGTCGTGGCCTTGTCGGGAGACTACGACTTCCAGTTCATGATCGAAGAACTGGCCGTGGGTGCGCAGTTCAAGCTGCCGTACATCCACGTCGTGGTGAACAACTCCTACCTGGGCCTGATTCGCCAGGCGCAGCGCGGGTTCGACATGGACTACTGCGTACAGCTGTCCTTCGACAACCTCAACGCGCCGGAGCTCAACGGTTATGGGGTGGACCACATCGCCGTCGCCGAGGGCCTGGGCTGCAAGGCGCTGCGGGTGTTCGAACCGTCCGCCATCCAGCCGGCGCTGCGCAAGGCCCAGGAAATGATCGAGGAGTTCAAGGTGCCGGTGATCGTCGAGGTCATCCTCGAGCGGGTGACCAATATTTCCATGGGTACCGAGATCAACGCCGTCAACGAATTCGAAGACCTGGCACTGGTGGGCAACGACGCGCCGACGGCCATTTCGTTGCTCGATTGACTACTGACATCCCCTCTGTGGGAGCGAGCCTGCTCGCGAAGGCGTCATGTCAGTTGGCATATGTGTAGCTGACCCACGGCTATCGCGAGCTGGCTCGCTCCCACAGGGGACCTGCCAATTATTTACAGGAGATCACCATGCCGCGTTTCGCCGCCAACCTGTCCATGCTGTTTACCGAGCAGGATTTCCTCGCCCGTTTCGAAGCGGCCGCCAAGGCCGGTTTCAGTGGGGTCGAGTACCTGTTCCCCTACGACTACAGTTCCACCGAACTCAAGGCCTTGCTCGACGCCCATGGCCTGACCCAAGTGCTGTTCAACCTGCCGGCCGGTGACTGGGCCAAGGGCGAGCGTGGCATTGCCTGCCTGCCGGACCGGGTCGAGGAGTTCCGCGCCGGCGTCGACCTGGCGATTGCCTACGCGCAGGTGCTGGGCAATACCCAGGTCAACTGCCTGGCCGGGATCTGCCCGCAGAATTGCGACGAGGCCCTGGTGCGCAAGACCTTCGTCGCCAACCTGAAGTACGCCGCCGAGAAGCTTCAGGCCAAGGGCATCAGGTTGGTAATGGAAGCCATCAATACCCGCGACATCCCAGGCTTCTACCTGAACAACACCGCCCAGGCCCTGTCGATCCGCGAGCAGGTGGGCAGCGCCAACCTGTTTCTGCAATACGACATCTACCACATGCAGATCATGGAAGGTGACCTGGCCCGGACCCTGTCGGCGCACCTGGGCGAGATCAACCATGTGCAACTGGCGGACAACCCGGGACGCAACGAGCCGGGCACCGGCGAGATCAACTATCGCTTCCTGTTCGAACACCTGGACCGCATCGGCTACCAGGGTTGGGTCGGCTGCGAATACAAGCCGTTGACCACCACCGAGGCCGGCCTGAACTGGCTGAAAACCCATAACGCGATCTGACCCGGATCTTTCCTTGTGGGAGCGGGCTTGCTCGCGAAAGCGGTGGGCCAGACAACACATCTGTGACTGATACACCGCTTTCGCGAGCAAGCCCGCTCCCACAGAAAAGCAGTTCTCCATTTGCCTGAAGTAGCAAAAAAACAAGAGGATTTCCCCCATGGCTAAAATCGGATTCATCGGCACCGGCATCATGGGTCACCCCATGGCTCTGAACCTGCAAAAAGCCGGGCACAGCCTGTTCCTGTCCCAACACCACGACCCGGCTCCCGCCGATCTGCTGGCCGCCGGCGCGGTGGCCCTGGCCAACCCGAAGGAAGTTGCCCAGGAAGCCGAGTTCATCATCGTCATGGTCCCGGACACCCCCCAGGTCGATGACGTGCTGTTCCGCGCCGACGGTGTCGCGGCGGGCGTGGGTTCGGGCAAGGTGGTGATCGACATGAGTTCGATCTCCCCCGCCGCCACCAAGGCGTTCGCGACGAAGATCAATGAGAAAGGCGCGCAGTATCTCGATGCCCCGGTGTCCGGTGGCGAAGTCGGCGCCAAGGCCGCGACCCTGAGCATCATGGTCGGTGGCGACAACAGCGCTTTTGAACGCGCCCTGCCGCTGTTCCAGGCCATGGGCAAGAACATCACCCTGGTGGGCGGCAACGGTGACGGCCAGACCGCCAAGGTCGCCAACCAGATCATCGTCGCCCTGAACATCCAGGCCGTGGCCGAAGCCCTGCTGTTCGCTTCGAAGAACGGCGCCGACCCGGCCAAGGTCCGTGAAGCCCTGATGGGCGGGTTTGCCTCGTCGAAGATCCTGGAAGTGCACGGCGAGCGCATGATCAAGGGCACCTTCGACCCGGGCTTCCGCATCAGCCTGCACCAGAAGGACCTGAACCTGGCCCTGCAAGGTGCCCGGGAACTGAACATCAACCTGCCCAACACCGCCAACGCCCAGCAAGTGTTCAGCACTTGCGCAGCCCTCGGCGGTAGCAATTGGGATCACTCGGCGCTGATCAAGGGGCTGGAGCACATGGCGAATTTCTCGATTCGCGATAACTGACCCACCACCACCCCCTTGTGGGAGCGGGCTTGCTCGCGAAAGCAATTTACCTGTCACTGAAGTATTGACTGACACACTGCCTTCGCGAGCAAGCTCGCTCCCACAAGGGATCTGCGTTGAATTCAAATAATAAGAATCGGGAGCCCGCCATGTCGGTCGATCCGCAACAATTGCTCCGCGAGCTGTTTGCCGCAGCCATCGACGCGGCCCATCCGCAACACGTTCTTGAACAGTACCTGCCGGCCGACCGCAGCGGTCGGGTGATTGTCATCGGCGCCGGCAAGGCCGCCGCGGCGATGGCGCAGGTGGTCGAGCGTTGCTGGCAGGGCGAGGTCAGCGGCCTGGTGGTGACCCGCTACGGCCATGGCGCGCCTTGCCAGAAAATCGAAGTGGTGGAAGCCGCCCACCCCGTACCCGACGCGGCCGGCCTGGCAGTGGCCGGACGGGTGCTGGAACTGGTCAGCAACCTGACGGAAGACGACCGGGTGATCTTCCTGTTGTCCGGCGGTGGCTCGGCGCTGCTGGCACTGCCCGCTGCCGGTATTACCCTGGCCGACAAGCAAGCGATCAACAAAGCCTTGCTCAAATCCGGTGCCACCATCGGTGAGATGAACTGCGTGCGCAAGCACCTTTCGGCGATCAAGGGCGGACGCCTGGGCAAGGCCTGCTGGCCGGCGACGGTCTACACCTATGCGATTTCCGATGTACCGGGCGACCTTGCCACGGTCATCGCGTCCGGCCCCACCGTGGCCGACCCCAGCACATCAGCCGAAGCCCTGGCGATCCTCAAGCGCTACAGCATTGAGGTCCCGGCGTCGGTGCACACCTGGCTGCACAGCGCGGAGTCGGAAACCGTCAAACCCGGCGACCCAAGCCTGGCCCGCAGTCATTTCCAACTGATCGCCCGCCCCCAGCAATCCCTGGAAGCGGCAGCGGTGAAAGCCCGCCAGGCTGGTTTCAGCCCGCTGATCCTTGGCGACCTGGAGGGCGAGTCGAGGGAAGTGGCGAAAGTCCATGCCGGCATCGCCCGGCAAATCGCCCGGTACGGCCAGCCCCTGGCAGCGCCCTGCGTGATCCTCTCCGGCGGCGAAACCACGGTGACCGTGCGCGGCCACGGCCGAGGCGGTCGCAATGCCGAATTCCTGCTGAGCCTGACCGACAACCTCAAGGGTCACCCCGGCATTTATGCATTGGCCGGCGACACCGACGGCATCGACGGCTCCGAGGACAACGCCGGCGCCATCATGACTCCAGACAGTTATCGTCGTGCCACCGAGCTGGGCATGAGCGCCAGCGACGAGCTGGACAACAACAACGGCTACGGCTATTTCGCCGCGCTGGATGGGTTGATCGTCACCGAGCCGACCCGCACCAACGTCAACGACTTCCGCGCCATCCTGATCCTCGAGAACCCCGCCCATGACGCCTGACAAAAAGGTCAAGATCCTCGCCACCCTCGGTCCCGCCACTCGCGGGATCGACGACATCCATGCGCTGGTGCGGGCCGGGGTGAACATCTTCCGCCTGAACTTCAGCCACGGCGATCACGCCGACCATGCCCAGCGCTACCAGTGGATTCGCGAGGTCGAGCGGCAGCTCAACTACCCGCTGGGTATCCTGATGGACCTGCAAGGCCCGAAACTGCGGGTCGGCCGATTCGCCGACGGCAAGGTCCTGCTACAACGCGGCCAGGCCCTACGCCTGGACCTGGACCCGACGCCCGGCGATCAACACCGGGTCAACCTGCCCCACCCGGAAATCATCGCAGCCCTGGAGCCAGGCATGGATTTGTTGCTGGATGACGGCAAGTTGCGCCTGCGGGTGATTGCCCGGCACAGCGATGCCATCGACACCGAAGTGCTCAACGGTGGCGAACTGTCGGACCGCAAAGGCGTGAACGTACCACAGGCCGTGCTCGACCTGAGCCCGCTGACCGCCAAGGACCGTCGCGACTTGAGCTTCGGCCTGGAATTGGGTGTGGATTGGGTAGCGCTATCGTTCGTCCAACGTCCCGAAGACCTCCGCGAAGCCCGCGCGCTGATTGGCGACAAGGCGTTCCTGATGGCCAAGATCGAGAAACCGTCGGCAGTGGCCCAACTGCGGGAAATCGCCGAGTTGAGCGACGCGATCATGGTGGCTCGGGGCGATCTGGGCGTTGAAGTGCCGGCCGAGAGCGTGCCGCAGATCCAGAAGAACATCATCGGCACCTGCCGCGCCCTCGGCAAACCGGTGGTGGTGGCGACGCAGATGCTGGAATCGATGCGCTTCTCCCCGGCGCCCACCCGGGCTGAGGTCACCGACGTCGCCAACGCCGTGGCCGAAGGCGCCGATGCGGTGATGCTGTCGGCGGAAACCGCGTCGGGCGACTACCCCCTCGAAGCCGTGCAGATGATGAGCAAGATCATCCGCCAGGTCGAAAACGGCCCGGATTACCAGGCCCAACTGGATGTCAGCCGACCGAAAGCCGAGGCCACGGTATCGGACGCCATCAGCTGTGCAATCCGTCGCATCAGCAACGTCCTGCCGGTGGCGGTGCTGGTGAATTACAGCGAATCGGGCAGCTCCAGCCTGCGAGCCGCGCGGGAACGGCCGACGGTGCCGATCCTCAACCTCACGCCGAACCTTCAGGCCGCCCGCCGCTTGACGGTGGCCTGGGGCGTGCACTCGGTGGTCAACGATCGGCTGCGGCAGGTGGATGAAGTCTGTTCCACCGCCCTGGAAATCGCCCAGGCCCAAGGCATGGCGCAGCGCGGCGATACGCTGCTGATTACTGCGGGTGTACCGTTTGGGCAGCCGGGGTCGACCAATTCGTTGCGTATCGAGACCTTGATCTAGCGCCTGGGTTGGCCCCTTCGCGAGCAAGCCCGCTCCCACATTGGACTTGCGGCGTTCACAGAACCCTTGTGGGAGCGGGCTTGCTCGCGAAGGGGTTAACCCGGTTTATCAGATATACAAACATGCAAAACTCCCCCTGCCCCGACTGGGCCACCGCCCTGCTTAACGGCTTCAGTCAGATCTTCCTCCAGCGTCATCCGCTGTGCGGCCTGTTGTGCCTGCTGGCAATTCTGTTCAGCGCGCCAGCCTTGTTCGGGTGGGCATTGCTGGGTGGCGTGGCCGGGTTGCTCACGGCCCAGCGCCGCGATTACCCCAAGGCAGATCGCCAGGCCGGGCTGTTCAGCTACAACGGCATCCTGTTGGGGTTGTTGGCGGGCCTGGTCTTGCCCTGGTCCGTCTTGCTGCCGCCGCTGATCATCGCGGGCGGCGGTCTCAGCGCGATGCTGACCCAGCAATGGCTCAAGCGCACCCGTGACCCGCGATGCCTGCCCGCCTACACCGCACCCTTCGTGGGGCTGGGCTGGCTGCTGCTGAGCTTCGCTGCGCCACAGCCTTCGCTGATGTCGGCCGAGCTGACACTGGCCAACCTGCTGGCCGGCTGTTTGACGGGATTAGGCCAAGTCATGTTTCTCGGTCATCCGTTAGCAGGTGCGCTGATTACAGCGGGCCTGCTGGTTGCCAACCGTCGAGCCGCGGGCTGGGCACTGTTTGGTTCGGCCGCCGGCGTCGCGTTCGCCTGGTGCATCAGGAATACGCAACGGCGCTGTCCGGACTGGGCGGTTATAACCCGGCGCTGGTGGCGCTGGCCCTCAGTCAACAGCGCCGCCAACCCTGGCTGCTGCTGGCCGGAATCCTGCTGGCAGTCCTGCTCACGCCGGGGTTTGCCGCCCTCGGTCTGGCGCCACTCACCGCGCCGTTCATCCTCGCTGGCTGGCTGGTGCAGGCCACGGCGCGAACGTGGCGGCAGATCCTGAGCGACACCCCGCCTTGCGCTCTGCGGGGCAATCGCCCTAGGCTTCGCTGACTCTGAATCAGGCGAAGGTTATGGACAGCACCGACAATTGGCGTGAACGCCTCTACATCATGATTTTCCAGACCGACACCGTGGCCGGTCGACGCTTCGACAGTGCGTTGCTGTTGATCATCCTCGCCAGCCTGGTGATCGTGATGCTCGACAGCATCGACAGCGTGCACAAGAACTATGCGGCCCTGCTGGCCGGGATCGAATGGGGTTTCACTTTCATCTTCCTCGTCGAGTACGGCCTGCGCCTGTATTGCTCGCCCAAGCCCCTGCGCTATGCGTTCAGTTTCTACGGCCTGGTGGATCTGCTGGCCATCGTGCCGGGGATCCTGGCGTTGTACTACAGCGATGCCCAGTACCTGCTGATCATTCGGATCATCCGCATGCTACGGATCTTCCGGGTGCTCAAGCTCAGCCCCTACCTCAAGCAAGCCAATTACCTGATGGCGGCCCTGCGGGGCAGCAAGCAGAAAATCATCGTGTTCCTGGTCAGCGTCTCCACCCTGGTGACGGTGTTCGGCACGCTGATGTACGTCATCGAAGGCCCGGAGCATGGCTTCACCAGCATTCCCAAGGGCATCTATTGGGCGATCGTGACACTGACCACCGTAGGCTTCGGCGATATCGTGCCCAAGACCCCCCTGGGCCAGGTGGTTTCATCCCTGGTGATGATCACCGGTTACTCGATCATCGCCGTGCCCACCGGTATCTTCACCGCGGAACTGGCCACCGCCATGCGCGGTGACCAGCTCAAGCACGATTGCCCGGTGTGCAGCAAAAACAACCACGAACACGGCGCCGCGTTCTGCTCCCGCTGTGGCAATGCGCTGTTCAGGAAACTGGAATAAGCAAAGCACTTTTTGATGCTTGTCGGCCAAAAGGCCTGCCGCTAGTGTGCTGGCCTGGAAACCCCTTTCAAATAAAAAGGAATTCGCAGTGAAGAACTTCTTTGGCGCCACCCTTCTCGCCGCCGGCCTGACCTTCGGCAGCCTGGCTCACGCCGCCCCGACACTGCTCAACGTGTCCTACGACGTGATGCGCGACTTCTACAAGGACTACAACGCCGCCTTCCAGAAGCACTGGCAGGCCGAGCACAACGAAAACATCACCGTGCAGATGTCCTTCGGTGGCTCGAGCAAGCAGGCACGCTCGGTCATCGACGGACTTCCGGCCGATGTCATCACCATGAACATGGCCACCGACATCAACGCCCTGGCGGACAACGGCAAACTGGTGCCCGAGGACTGGGTCAGCCGCTTGCCGAACCACAGCGCCCCGTTCACTTCGGCCACGGTGTTCATCGTGCGCAAGGGCAACCCCAAGGCCCTGAAAGACTGGCCCGACCTGCTCAAGGACGGCGTGCAGGTGATCGTGCCCAACCCGAAGACCTCCGGTAACGGTCGCTACACCTATCTGTCGGCCTGGGGCTACGTACTGAAGAACGGCGGCGATGAAACCAAAGCCAAGGACTTCGTCGGCAAGCTGTTCAAGCAGGCGCCTGTGCTGGACACCGGCGGTCGCGCGGCGACTACCACGTTCATGACCAACCAGATCGGCGATGTGCTGGTGACCTTTGAAAACGAAGCCGAGATGATCGCCCGTGAGTTCGGTCGCGACCAATTCGAAGTGGTCTACCCGAGCGTATCCGCCGAAGCCGAGCCTCCGGTCAGCGTAGTGGACAAGGTCGTGGATAAAAAAGGCTCCCGCGCCGCCGCCGAGGCGTACCTCAAGTACCTGTGGTCGCCCGAAGGCCAGGAAATCGCCGCCGCCAACTACCTGCGTCCACGGGATCCAGCCATCCTGGGCAAATACACCGACCGCTTCCCGAAAGTGGATTTCCTGTCGGTGGAGAAAACCTTCGGCGACTGGCGCACCGTGCAGAAGACGCACTTCAATGACGGTGGGGTTTTCGACCAGATCTACAGCGGGCAATAAACCCGCAACTTTCCAGGCCACACCAAACACTGTGGGAGCGAGCCTGCTCGCGATGGCGGAGTGTCAGACAAGCATCGGCGACTGACACCCCGCCATCGCGAGCAGGCTCGCTCCCACAGTCGCATCAATCCCGGACATGGTTGTTATCAATCCAGGCGACTATCCCAAAGCCGGCACAGCCTTTAGCCTTGCCCGCAATCCTTACTAGTCATTGACGGAATTCCCATGACCGCCAACTCCCCCGCCCTGACCCGAGGCATGGTGCTGCTGTTCGCCTTCTGCTGCGGCGCCATCGTTGCCAACCTCTATTACGCTCAACCCATCATCGACCTGATCGCCCCCGACGTCGGCTTGTCCAGCACCATGGCCAGCCTGATCGTCTCGCTGACCCAGATCGGTTACGCCCTGGGCCTGTTCTTCCTGGTGCCGCTGGGCGATCTGCTGGAAAACCGCCGGTTGATGATCCTCACCACCCTCGTGGCGATCGCCAGCCTGTTGGGTGCGGCGTTCACCGATCAGCCAAATGTGTTCCTGCTGGTTTCGCTGCTGGTGGGGTTCAGTTCAGTGTCGGTGCAAGTGCTGATTCCCCTGGCTGCGCATCTCACCCCGGAAGCGTCCCGGGGTCGGGTGGTGGGTGGGATCATGGGTGGGTTGCTGCTGGGGATCCTGCTGGCACGGCCGGTCTCCAGCGTGGTGGCGGATTACCTTGGCTGGCGCGCGATATTCATGATCGCGGCGGCATTGATGGCGGCGATCAGCCTCGTCCTGGCGTTCACCGTACCCAAGCGCCAGCCCGACCACAGCGCCACCTACTGGCAACTGCTGGGCTCCCTCGGCACCTTACTGCGCCAACAACCGTTGTTGCGCCAACGGGCGCTTTACCAGGCCTGCATGTTCGCCACGTTCAGCCTGTTCTGGACTGCCGCCCCCCTGGAGCTTGCGCGTAACCATGGGCTGTCCCAGACCGAGATTGCCCTGTTCGCCCTGGTCGGTGCCATCGGCGCCATCGCCGCCCCCATTGCCGGGCGACTGGCCGACGCCGGTCACACCCGCATCGCCTCGCTGCTGGCGATGCTCTTTGCCAGCCTGAGTTTCCTGCCGGCGTTCATCCATCCGCTCTATAGCGTCATCGGCCTGGCAGTCACCGGCGTGGTATTGGACTTCTGTGTGCAGATGAACATGGTGCTGGGCCAACGCACCATCTATGCCCTGGATGCCAAAAGCCGCGGCCGGCTCAATGCCCTGTACATGACCAGCATCTTCGTCGGCGGTGCCTTCGGTTCGTCGATTGCCAGCGCGGTGTACGAGCATGGCGGCTGGCTGTGGGTGGTGATCATTGGCAGTGCTTTCCCGCTGCTGGCCCTGCTGCGCTTTCTTGGTACGTCACAGAAGCACGCCTTGGCAGCGGCCTGAGATAGAAGCCCGGCGGGCGAAACCTGCCGGGCGCCGCAGCGGAACCGTCAAACCCGCACGTTGCCTCGCGGCCCGGCAATCGCCCAGATGATCAGGCCCAATACCGGCAACAGCAGGACCAGCAGTACCCAGAGGATTTTCATCCCGGTTTCCGCGCCACTCTTGAGTACATTGATGATCGCCCAGATATCGAGCGCCAGGATGATCAGGCCAACCAGGCCATTGAAGGTGGAACCCATGGTGTCGCTCCCAAGTGATGACATGCACACTTAGGATAGTCCGCCTCCAGCGAGGGTTCCGTTGGATTGCTTCAGACGTGGACCGCGATCTTGAGGGCTTCCAGGGCGGGCGCCACGGCGATGCCGACTTGCGCGCCCAACTCCAGCACCCGCGGCACATCGTTGCCGTACACCAACACCATCTGCAATTCATCGTCGAGCAGTTGGCTGAAGTTCATCAGCACGTAGCCGCCGTTTTCCTTGTTCAGGCTGCTCATCTGGATCTGGATGCGGTTGAGCGCCGTCAGCGCTTCGGTTTTCGCCAGTTGCTTGGGCTTGAGATTGAATGCCACGCCGGGGCCGAAAGACGCGACGATCTGCTCGAACAACTGCACATAGGTGTCGGCCTGGAACAGTACGGTGTCCGGCAAGCTGCCGACGACCACCCATTCACCCAGGGGAATCGGAAAGGTGTCGTCGTAGTTGATGTCCGGGTTGGCCGCCAGGAAAGCCGCCGGATCGGCATAGGCCTGGGCTGCTTCGTCGGCAATCCTTTCAATGTCGGTATCGCCCAGGCAGCCGGAGCTGATTTTGCTGATGAGTTCGACGAGTGCGGCTTTCATTGGGTGGATCCTTTAGCGAGGGATTACTGTGGCGAGGGGATTTAGCGAAGCGTCACACGGCCCCGCTGGGCTGCGAAGCAGCCCCCAATTCTGACACACCGAGTGGTCAGGGTGCGGGGCGGGCGACATTTCGCTAAATCCCCTCGCCACAAAAGCAGCCTCAACCCAACAACTTCTCCAACTGCGCCGTGGTATCCACCGCCCCCATGGTCCGAGCCGCATCGAGGGCCGAGACACCGTTGGCGTCCTTGGCCTTCGGATCCGCGCCTTTGCCAATCAGATAGTCGACGATTGCCACCCGGTTGAACATCGCCGCCATCATCAGCGCCGTGCGGCCATCGAAGGACGCGCCTTCCACCTGTGCGCCACCGTCCACCAACGCCGAAACCACCGCCAGGTCGCCCTTGAATGCCGCACCGGCAATCGGGCTCTGGCCGTTGTCGTTGCGGATTTCCGGATCGGCCTTGTGTTCCAGCAACACTTTCACCGTTTCCACGTGACCGTGATAAGCGGCCAGCATCAGCAAGGTGTCACCCTTGTGGTTGCGCAGGTTGGGCGGCAAGCCTTTGCTCAGCAAGGCCGCCATCATCGCGGCGTCCCCCTGGCGCGCCACGTTGAACACCTGTTCGGCAAATTCCGCGGCCTCTTCCGGGGTCATCTGGCGGCTTGTATCGGACATGGGGTACTCCACTTGAGTCTTCGAGAATGCGGCTAGTTTCCCGAGCGACGCAGGGCCTGTCATCCCCTTTTTCTCTGTACCTGTTATAGCCACAATCAATAGCAGAACCGCCCACCCTGGATCTGCATCGCCAACTGGCGGTCGACCCGCACATAGGTTCCAGTGCCGGGCAGCCAGGCGTAGATCGGCTCATCGTCTATGACGCAGGGGTCGAAGGCTTCGCGCCTGAGCCGGGTCTTGTGGTATTTGAAGGTGTCGGTGATGTCCATCTTCACCTTGATTCGCAGGAACAGTGGCACCGCACCGGCCGACAGCCTGGATTGCAGAAACTGCAACAGTTCGCTGAAATCCAGGGTTGCCAGCGATTCGGACGGGGTGATCGCCGCCATACCGGCGCGCCCGTCGACACCGTTGACCTCCACCCCATAGACCACCGCCTCGGCCACTTGCCGGTGCTGAAGCAAGACGTTCTCCACCTGCGTGGCGGATACGCTTTCGCCCTTCCAGAGGAACGTGTCGCCGAGACGGTCGACGAACTGGCCATGCCCAAAACCCAGGTCACGCAGCAGATCGCCGGTGTTGAGATAAAGGTCGCCCGGGATGAAGGCATCCCGGTAGAGGCTTTCTTCGTTCCGGGCCGCGTCGGTGTAGCCATCCAGAGGCGCCTTGTCATCGATCCGCGCCAACAACAGGCCAGGCTGGCCCTTCGGCACTTTCTGCAGCCGCCCTTGCAGGTTGCGCAACGGCATCCCGCTGCCCTGGTCGTACCGCACCAGCGCCCAGCCCGTCAGGGAAAACCCGACGGTATTGTCGAAATTCAATAGGTTGCTGAAGCCGATATTGCCGTCGCTGGCCGCGTACAGTTCACAGATGTGCTCGACACCGAAGCGGGCCTTGAACGCAGCCCAGGCGCCCGGCCGCAGGCCAGTGCCGATCATCTTCTTCACATCATGGTGCCGGTCTTCGCCGCTGGCCGGCAGGTCAATCAGGTAGCGGCACAACTCCCCCGCATAACCCAGCGTGGTCGCCCGATGACGGCGTACATCGCTCCAGAACCGACCGGCGCTGAAGGTGCGCCGGATCGCAAAAGCCGACGCACCGCTGATCGCCGCTCCCCAACACACGCACAGTCCCGTGGCGTGATACAGCGGCAAAGGGCAATAGAAGACATCGTCGGGCTGCATGTCCAGGGCAATCAGGCCAGAATGGACGGCCGTGCGCATCCAGCGCCCATGGCGGAACACCACGGCCTTGGGCAGGCCAGTGGTGCCCGAGGTGTAGAGATAAAAACACGGGTCGTCGAAAAATACCTGGCGGCTGCTGGCCGGGTTGGTACTGGGGTAGTCCTCGCTGTTGCCCAGCAGGTCGACGAAACCGCAAGGAACAGCGGCGCCGTGCTCGTCCGCCAGCCACCAGGTGCGAACGCTCGGCAAAGCGGTCCGGCCGCGCACCGCCTCGAAAGCCGGGACCCGTTCGTCCCCCACCACCACAGCGGCCGGCGCAACCAGCGCCAAGCTATGGACCAGCGCGTCGCCCGTTTGCGAGGTGTTGATCATGGCGCTGACCGCCCCGACCTTTGCCGCCGCCAGCAGTGTGATCAGCAGTTGTGGACGGTTTTCGAGAAAGATCGCAATGCAATCGCCCTTGTCGATGCCCTGCGCCAACCAGTAGTGGGCGATGCGATTGGCCTGCTCGTTGACCTGTGCATAACTCAATGAAATGTCGCCGCACAGCAACGCCGGGCCCTGGGGATTACGTTGCGTGGCCTGTTCGAAACTCCAGCCCAGGCCACAGGGCTGGGCCGGGTCCCGGACATTGGCGAGCTTGTGGCCCTTGATGATCCGGGGAACGACTCTGAAGAGCGAAGGCAGCTTGCGCAGCATCATGCCCCAGGTAATGGCGTCGCTGGGTGTACGACTCATGAAACTCCCCGTTCAACCTGCGGGTCTCGGTTCCTGCTCTCGGCTGGCAGCGATGGTCGGTCGAAAGTACCCAGCGGTTGTTCTGCTGTACACGCGGTTTTTGCAATGTTTTGTATCCGCTGCCGGGGACAGGCGAAGCGTGAGCGTCAGGAATCGATTTGGTTCCAAAAATGATTGCCCGACCACGCAAAATGCAGGATGCACGATGGCTATTCATGCAAGATGCACGAAAGCAAAAAAGCTACATAAAATTAACTTATTGTTTTTAAAGGAATTTATAACGAATCCAATGCTGGCATGGTCAGTGCAACTGCTCCTCCACGGTTTGCCACCACCAAGGAGCAGTCATATGAATATGATTCAAGAGAAATTCGCGTCCCTGTTTTCCAACTACGAAGTGACTACACAAGCTCGCCCGGACGGCGGCATCCTGCTGACATTGCGCAATAGCGAAGGCAAACAGTTCAAACGCTCGATTTCCTACGCCCAGTTGCACGCAGGGGACCAGCTGTCCTGGGTGATCAGTGCTATCCGTCGTGACTTGGCCGAACAGGCCAGCGAGCTGCCGCAGATCACCATGCTGCAAAGCCAGCATCGCTTCGCGCTGCCGACTTACCACAGCGCTTGAGCTTGAAGTTCGCCCAGTTGGGCTCCCTCAACTGGGCTTTTGTGGCGAGGGGATTTATCCCCCGCTGGGCTGCATGGCAGCCCTAAAACCAGGGGATAAATCCCCTCGCCACAGGGTTTGCGGTGGTCCTTAGAAACCCTCGGGATTTATATCGGTGAAACTTTTTACCGTGACATGCCCCTCCAGCGCTCCTCCCTCCCGAGCCAATCCACACGTCGCCATGCCAGCCCCCCGGGCCGCGTCCAGTTCCTGGACGATGTCCGACAGGAACAGGATTTCATCCGGCGCAATGCCTATGGCCTGGCTGATCCGCTGATAGGACTGCACCTCGCGCTTGGGCCCTGAGGTGGTGTCGAAGTAACCGCTGAACAACGACGACAGGTCGCCGGCCTCTGAACAGCCGAAGATCAGCTTCTGCGCCTGGATCGACCCCGATGAATACACATGGAGCCCGTAGCCTGCCTGATGCCAGCGCTTGAGGGCCTCGACCGCATCCGGGTACACGTGTCCTTTCAATTGCCCGGCCTGATATCCCTGCTCCCAGACCATGCCCTGCAACGCCTTGAGTGGCGTGGCCTTGCGGTCTTCGGCAATCCAGCCCAGCAGAATCGCGATGACCCGCTCGACGTCAGCGTCCGGCTCGCCACTGTCCTGGCGCACCGCCGCCAGTTGCTCGGCCACGTCGCCGCGGTCGGCGTGCTGACGGACAAACGCCGGCAAATGCTGCGCAGCGTAGGGAAACAGCACGTCGAAGACGAAACTGACCGCGCTGGTGGTGCCTTCGATGTCGGTGAGTATGGCTTTGATCGACACGGGCTCAGTCCTCCAGGCGTGGGAAACGGCTGGCGATGTCGTCGCCGGTGAACTTGGCGACCCAGCCTTCCGGGTTGTTGAACAGGCGAATGGCAACGAAGTGCGGATGCTCGCCCATGTCGAACCAGTGCGGTGTGCCCGCTGGTACGGAAATCAGGTCGTTCTTTTCGCACAACACGGCGTAAACGTAGTCATCGATGTGCAGGGTAAACAGGCCACGCCCGGCGACGAAAAAGCGCACTTCGTCCTCGCCGTGGCGATGCTCATCGAGGAACTTGGCGCGCAGTTCGGCTTTTTGCGGATGATCGCTATTGAGGCTGATGACATCGACCGTGATGTAGCCACGTTCGGTCATCAATTGATCGATCTGGCTCCGGTAGGCGGCAATCACTTCGTCCTGGGTCGCGCCTGGCTGGATTTTCGTCGCGGCCTCCCAACGGTCGAAGCGAACCCCCTGTTCGGCCAGGGTCGCGGCGATGTCTTCGAAGTGGGTCAACACCTTGTTCGGGATGTCGGGACTCGAGACGTGGTAAACGGACAGGCTGCTCATGGCAATGGCTCCAGCAAATTAACGGTTCAGGAGTGCGCGGGTTTTCAGCTCGCACTCGAACAGGAATTCGAACGCCTCGATCTGGCGCAACGCATCACTCATGCGTGTCCCCCAGGTATACAGGCCGTGGCCACGGATCAGGTAGCCCACGCAATCGGAATGTTCGTCGAGCCACGGCTGCACTTTGGCGGCCAGGCGGGCGATGTCCTGGTCGTTGTCGAAAATAGGCACGCGCACCCGGGACTCGTGGGTCGACACGCCGCTGAAGGCTTTCTGCAGTTCATAGTCTTCGAAAACGATGAACGCTTCAGCCGTCAGGCGCGACAGCACCGTGGCGTTCACCGAATGAGTATGCAGCACCGCGCCGATCTCCGGGCGCCAGCGGTAGAGCTGGGTGTGCAACAGGGTTTCGGCGGAGGGTTTCTTGCCCGGTTCCAGGCTGTTGCCGTCCAGGTCAGTGGCCAGCACATCGTCAACGCCCAACTGCCCCTTGTGCTTGCCAGACACCGTAAGCAAGGCCTGGTCAGGGGCAAGACGGGCGGAGTAATTGCTGCTGGTGGCCGGGGACCAACCGCGGCCATACAGAAAACGCCCGGCGTCGATGATTTCCCGGGCAAGCTGTTCACGGGTAAGGCTCATGGCCTGTCCTCTTGCATACGTGTGGCAATGATAACGGCTGCAGCGAAGGCTGCGACGCTGGCGATACTGAAAGTCCAGGTGGCGCCCAAGGCGTTCCAGCTATAGCCGGAATACAACGCGCCCAATGCCCCGCCCGTACCGGCCAGCGCGGCATACAGCGCCTGGCCCTGGCCTTGTTGGCGGGAGCCGAAACTACGTTGCACGAAATGGATGGCAGCGGCGTGAAAGCTGCCGAAGGTCGCCGCATGCAGCACCTGGGCAAACAACAGCACCCAGAGAAATTCGGCCAATGAGCCCAGCAGCAACCAGCGCAAAGCCGCCAGCAGGAAACTCGCCAGCAGCACCCGCCGCACGGAAAACCGCGCCAGGATCCGGCTCATCACCAGGAACACCAGCACCTCGGCCACCACGCCCACGGCCCAGAGCACGCCGATCACCCCACGGCTGTAACCCAGCCGCTCAAGGTGCAGCGTCAGGAAGGTGTAATACGGCCCATGGCTCATCTGCATCAGACCGACGCACGCGTAGAAGGCCAGCACACCGGGGTTGCGCAGCTGGCGCAGGAATCCGTCGCCCACCACCCGTGGCCCCTGCACCGGTTGGGCATTGGGCACCCAGAAGCTGGCGAACACGATGCCGCCCATGATCAACACCAGCGCCAGCGGGTAGATGTCCAGGCTCAGCCATTCGAACAACCGGCCCAGCAGGACCACGGCGATGATGAACCCGATGGAGCCCCACAGGCGGATCTGGCTGTAGCGCGAGGCCTGCGCGCTCAGGTGGGCCAGGGTGATGACTTCGAACTGTGGCAGCACCGCATGCCAGAAGAACGCGTGCAAGGCCATGACCATCGCCAGCCAGGCGTAGCTCTTGTCGATGAAAATCAGGGAAAAGGTCAGCAATGTACAGACCGCGCCAAACCGCACGATTGCCAGGCGCTGGCCGGTGTAGTCCCCCAGCCAGCCCCAGATGTTCGGCGCCACGCAGCGCATCAACATGGGAATCGCCACCAGCTCGCCGATGCGCGCCGCGTTGAATCCCAGGTGATCGAAATACAGCGCCAGGAACGGCGCCGTCGAACCGAGCAGGGCGAAATAGAACAGATAGAAACTGGAAAGCCGCCAGTACGGCAGTGCCGCCATGGTCGTCAGGCCACGGCGGTCGGCAGGTCAGCCATCAAAGCTGACCCAACACCGGGGTGCTGACCCGTACATCGGCGTTCTGGCCGCGATGGCGCAGCAGGTGATCCATCAACACGATCGCCATCATCGCCTCGGCGATCGGCGTGGCACGGATACCGACGCACGGGTCGTGGCGGCCCTTGGTGATGACATCGACCGGGTTGCCGTGGATGTCGATGGAGCGGCCCGGCGTGGTGATACTGGACGTTGGCTTCAATGCCAAGTGCGCCACGATCGGCTGGCCCGAGGAAATGCCGCCGAGAATGCCGCCAGCGTTGTTGCTGAGGAAGCCCTGCGGGGTCAGTTCGTCGCGGTGCTCGGTGCCACGCTGGGCGACGCAGGCGAAACCGGCACCGATTTCCACGCCTTTCACCGCGTTGATGCTCATCAGCGCGTGGGCCAGTTCGGCGTCGAGGCGGTCGAAGATCGGCTCGCCAAGGCCGGGCATCACCCCTTCGGCCACCACGGTGATCTTCGCACCGACCGAATCCTGGTCCCGGCGCAGTTGGTCCATGTAGGCCTCAAGCTCTGGCACTTTTTCCGGGTCGGGGCAGAAAAAGGCGTTCTGCTCCACTGAATCCCAGGTCTTGAACGGAATTTCGATAGGGCCCAACTGGCTCATGTAGCCACGGATCACGATGCCCTGGCTGGCCAGGTATTTCTTGGCAATCGCCCCGGCCGCCACGCGCATCGCGGTTTCCCGGGCCGAACTGCGGCCGCCGCCACGGTAGTCGCGCTCACCGTACTTGTGGTGGTAGGTGTAGTCGGCGTGGGCCGGACGGAACAGGTCCTTGATGGCCGAGTAGTCTTTGGACTTCTGGTCGGTGTTGCGGATCAGCAGGCCGATGGCGCAACCGGTGGTGCGGCCTTCGAACACGCCGGACAGAATCTCGACTTCATCGGCTTCCTGGCGCTGGGTGGTGTGGCGGCTGGTACCGGGCTTGCGGCGATCCAGGTCACGTTGCAGATCCTCCAGGGCAATCTCCAGGCCCGGCGGGCAGCCGTCGACAATGGCGACCAACGCCGGGCCATGGCTTTCGCCCGCGGTGGTGACAGTGAACAGCTTGCCGTAGGTATTGCCGGACATGCAGGGTGCTCCGTGAAATCGCTGAGAAACTCAATCTGGGATTCTTGATCGGCGCCAGTATACGCAGGCTGACTGCGTAGTTCATCCTCGAACCTTATCGGTGGCCGTCAGTCCAACCGGCACCTTCGCAACCAGTGGCGTGATGATGCTAAACCTGCGTGTCCTGAGCCTTACCCTGTTCATCGGTCTGTTTTCCAGCCTGGCCCAGGCGACGGTCCTGTTAAGACCGATCAGCCTCGACACCGGCCATGGGGAACTCTTCGGTTCACTGTTGCTGCCTAAATCCGACACGCCGGTGCCGGTTGTCCTGATCATTTCCGGGTCTGGGCCTACGGACCGCGACGGCAATAACCCCGAGGGTGGGCGCAACGACAGTCTCAAGCGCCTGGCCTGGGTCCTGGCCAAGCACAACATTGCCAGCGTGCGCTATGACAAGCGCGGCGTGGCCGCCAGCCTGGCCGCGACACCGGACGAACGCGACCTGAGCGTCGAGGCCTATGTCGCCGACGCCGTCGCCTGGAGCCGCAAGCTGGCCGCCGACCCACGGCTGGGCCCATTGATCCTGCTGGGCCACAGCGAAGGCGCATTGATCGCCAGCCTCGCCGCGCCCCAGGCCAATGCGGCAGCGGTCATCTCGGTGGCCGGTAGTGCCCGCCCCATCGACCAGGTGCTGCGCCAGCAATTGGGCAGCCGCCTGCCACCGCCGCTGATGTTGCGCAGCAATGAACTGCTGGACAGCCTCAAGGCCGGTCGCGTCGATGCGAACGTGCCGGCGCAGTTGCAGTTCATTTTCCGCCCCAGCGTGCAGCCGTACCTGATCTCGCTGTTCCGCCAGGATCCGTCCCAAGCGTTCGCGGCGCTGAAAGTGCCGGCCTTGATCATCCAGGGCAGTCATGACATCCAGGTCAGCGTCGATGACGCCCGGCAATTGAAGGCGGCCAAACCCGACGCCGAACTGGCGCTGATCGGGGGCATGAACCACGTGTTGCGTATCGTGCCCAACGACGAGAAACAGCAACTGGCATCTTATAAAAGCCCCGACCTGCCCCTGGCGGCGGCGCTCGGCACTCATATCCTGACCTTTATTGACTCGATAGCGGCCCGTTAAACGCTTTTAGCCCTCCAGTCCTGGAAAAAACGGCCGATAGACCGGTGTCGGACAGCGCATTGGCTGCCGACGAGCCGGCCAGGACAGGATTTCGCCGTTATGACTGAGACTGAAACTTCACCCGACACCACCGCCGAAACGCCCGCCACACCGGCGGCGGAGCTGCCATGGGCGGACGTGCAAGCCGAGCACCACAAGATGCTCCGGCTGGCCCCGCTCAAGACGGACCGTGCCACGGGCGCGCGGCCGCTGCGGTTTGTCGAATTCAGCTACGCCGAGCGCCACAGCAAGGAACGCAGCTTGTTGCGCATGAGCATCCAGTTGCCGGGCCAGCGCGTGCGCAAGGAACAGAACCACCTGGATGTCTGGGCCGATCACGTCGAAAAGCGCCTGCATTTTTCCCCGGACAGCCTGCAGACGGAGCCGATGAACCGCGGCATCGGCCGCTTCCTCGCGGCCCAGGCCATTACGTGGGCCAAGAAGCGCTGGTCCAGCTACCGGGTCGACGGCACCGACTTGAACAACAAGGACGCGCTGAACGAAGACACCCGACTGCGCCGCGACCGATTCCTGCAAGCCCATGGCTTCGAGGTGGTGTATGCCGACGCCCAGCACCTCAAGGGCAGCGTCAAGGATGCCCAGGTCGGTGACCTGAAAGGTGACTGGAATACCGAAAAGCTGCAGTTCGTGGAAATCCTCGAAGCCGCGCAAATGCTGCAACAGGCCGAGCAGAACCTGGCGGAACAGGAGGTCAAGCTCAAGCAGCAGGAGGAGAAGGTCAACAAGTTCAAGCGCGAAGACACCGGCCTGCGTTTCACCATCACCTGCCTTGTGGCGTTCGCCATGTTCCAGGCGGGTTTGCTGATCTGGATTGCGACGCGGCATTAAGACGGCGCACTGGGTGATCCTGTGGGAGCGAGCCTGCTCGCTCCCACAGGTATTGTGTTCCGCCAGTAGGCTTTGGGATAAATCCCAAAAGCTGTGGATCAAACCCGCGAAGCAAACAGCCCCTGATGCTGGCGGCACTGCTCCGCGCTGAGCATGAACACGCCATGCCCACCGCGTTCGAAATCCAGCCAGGCGAAATCGACTTCGGGGTACAACGCCTCGACATGCACCTGGCTGTTGCCCACCTCGACAATCAGCAACCCCTTCTCGGTCAGATGATCAGCCGCCTCGGCCAGCATCCGGCGAACCAGGTTCAAGCCGTCATCGCCACAGGCCAGACCCAGCTCCGGCTCATGCTGGTATTCCTGGGGCATGTCGGCGAAATCTTCCGCATCGACGTAGGGCGGGTTCGACACGATCATGTCAAAACGCTGCCCCGGCAGACCGTCGAAACCATCGCCCTGGACAGTGAATACCCGCTCATCGACGCCATGGCGCTCGATGTTCTGGTTGGCCACTTCCAGCGCCTCGAACGACAGGTCGGCCAGCACCACTTCGGCCTCAGGAAACTCATAGGCACAAGCGATACCGATGCAGCCGGAACCGGTGCACAGGTCGAGGACTCGCGCAGGGGCCTGGGCCAGCCAGGGTTCGAAGCGTTTTTCGATCAGTTCACCGATGGGCGAGCGCGGAATGAGCACGCGTTCGTCGACAATGAATGACATCCCACAGAACCAGGCCTCGCCCAACAGGTAGGCCGCAGGGATCCGCTCCGCGATACGTCGCTGCAACAGGCGCTGCACATGGACCAATTCGTCGTCTTCCAAGCTGCAATCCAGGTAGCTGTCGGCGATTTCCCACGGAAGGTGCAGCGCGCCCAACACCAACTGGCGGGCTTCATCCCACGCATTGTCGGTGCCATGGCCGAAAAACAGATCCTCCCCATGGAAACGGCTGACGGCCCAACGGATATGGTCGCGCAGGGTACGAAGACGGGAAGTGATCACGGCGGCAAACTCCAGAAAAAACGACTGGCGAGTCTAACAGCCAAACGCGCCGCCACCCAAACGTGCCTCAAGGACGACTGAAAACGCCAGAGCACTCGTAGGAACCTTCCGTTTTTTGCACTCACCATTGAACAAGACAGCCATCTTGACAAGGCTGTAGGCCAGCAACGACGGCGCTTGCGATGGAAGCGATTCACAGAACCGCTCAGCCAGAGGACAATGTCGCAAAAGCCCCACCCGAAGGAGCCCCAGAATGTCCGTTCCAAAAACGATGTTTCAACTCAGCGGTCGTGGTTACGCAGCGGCCAACCTGAGTCAAGCGACCCTGATCATCATCGATGCCCAGAAAGAATACCTCGCCGGCCCCCTGGCCCTGAGCGGCATGGATGCAGCGGTTGCGAACATCAGGCAATTGCTCGGCGCGGCCCGTGCCGCCGGCCGGCCGATCGTCCACGTGCGCCACCTGGGCACCCATGGCGGGCTGTTCGATCCACAGGGTGAGCGCGGCGAATTCATTCCAGGCCTCGAACCCCAGGGTGACGAAACCATTATCGGCAAGCTGCTGCCCAGCGCCTTCCATGGCACCGAATTGAAAAAGCGCCTGGAAGAGTTTGGCCCCCTGGACCTGATCGTCTGCGGGTTCATGAGCCATTCCAGCGTCAGCACTACCGTTCGCGCCGCCAAGAACCTGGGCTTTCGCTGCACCCTGGTTGAAGACGCCTGCGCCACCCGCGACTTGCCCCACAAGGGCGGCGTCCTGAGCGCCGAACACGTGCATCAGACCGAAATGGCGATCATGGCGGATAACTTCGCCACCCTGGCCCTGACCCACGATTTGATCTGATTGCCCTCGATGAGCGGCCGCGTCCGCCGCTCATCCGCAAAAGACTCTCATTAGCTCTAGCCTCAGGAACAACCCGAACATCTTCCGGTCGAAGGGCCGATACCCACTGAGGAAGATCGGAATGAAGTTATCCGATGGTTTTGACGCACGTCGCTTGCGGCCCAAAGGCCCGAGCAACTGGCGGTTTCGTTTTGGCGCGGCCATCGCGGCGCTTCTGGCAACACTCGGCGTCCTGTTGGCCATGGCCGGTGCCGCCAGCCTGTTGGGCCGCCCGCCCGCGCTGGGCGACTTGAATGCCACCCCGCTTGGTTCGGCGATCATTCTGGCCGTGGGTCTCCTGGTCCTGTGGCTGGGTGTCTGGTTCTGGCGCCGCTGCCGCCGTCGCGCCCGCCAGTCCCTGGAACTGGCCATGGCTCCGCACCTGATGAAAAAGCACGACTGACCCGCCATCCGACGTTTTGTCGCGCCCGATCCCGCCGGACTTCGGTAAACTGATCGGCCTTCGCGGAGGCTGACATGCAAGACGACGATTTTTCCCTGTTCAAAAGTGCGATCCAGGGCGTTAAACCGATCAAACACGATCGCGCCGACACCGGCAAACCCAAAGCCGACCGCGCACAGATCGCCAAGCTGCGCCAGGCCGCCACCGTGCGCGCCGATGCCACGGCCGTGGACGGATTGTCCGATCAGTTCGTGATCGACGTAGGTCCCGAAGACGAGTTGATGTGGGCCCGGGACGGCGTCCAGGAAAGCCAGATGCGCAAGCTGAAGGTCGGCCAGATTCCCTTCGAAGGCAGCCTCGACCTGCACGGCATGAGCGTCGAAAAAGCCCGGGAAACCCTCTGGGCCTTCCTCGCCGAAGCCACGAAGTTCGAGATCCGCTGCGTGCGCGTCACCCACGGCAAGGCCGTGCGACTGGATGGTAAGCGGCCGATGATCAAGAGCCACGTCAACACCTGGCTGCGCCAGCATCCACAAGTGCTGGGTTTCACCTCCTGCCAGGCGAAACACGGTGGCGCCGGGGCGGTGTACGTGATGCTCAAGCGCACCATGATGGAAGGCCGCGACGAGTAGCCCTCGATTGCCGAGCTTGCAGCGCCGTGTCCGCCACCGTACCCTTGCCCTTTGCGTAAAATCCCACAGGTAGTTTCATGTCTCTGGAACAGAATTACACCGCGATTCTCGGCCAACTGGGCGAGGACGTTTCCCGCGAGGGTCTGCTCGACACGCCCAAGCGCGCTGCCAAGGCCATGCAGTACCTCTGCCGTGGTTACGAACAGACCCTCGAAGAAGTCACCAACGGTGCCTTGTTCAGCTCCGACAACAGCGAAATGGTGCTGGTCAAGGACATCGAGTTGTACTCGTTGTGCGAGCATCACCTGCTGCCGTTCATCGGCAAGGCCCATGTGGCCTACATCCCGAGCGGCAAGGTGCTGGGGCTGTCGAAAGTAGCGCGGATCGTCGACATGTATGCGCGTCGCCTGCAGATCCAGGAAAACCTCAGCCGCCAGATCGCCGACGCGGTCCAGCAGGTCACCGGCGCTCTGGGCGTGGCGGTGGTGATCGAGGCCAAGCACATGTGCATGATGATGCGCGGTGTGGAAAAGCAGAACTCTTCGATGATCACCTCGGTGATGCTCGGTGAGTTCCGTGAAAACGCCGCGACCCGCAGCGAGTTCCTCAGCCTCATCAAGTAAGCTGTCGTTCGAGAAAAACCGGCATCGATCGCCGGTTTTTTTTCGCCCGTGAAAAATCAGGTAAGCTGCGCGCCCTCTTCTTCCCTGCCGCGAGGCTTATACCGTGATCGTCAAAGCGCTTCGAGTTGGTTTGGGCCAACTGATCATCTTCATCGACTTCATCACCCGTCCTGGCAAGAAACAACGCCCGGCCGATGCCCAGGCGCAGGTCGACCAGGCCGCCCGCAGCCTGACGCTGTATCAATTCCACGCGTGCCCGTTCTGCGTGAAAACCCGCCGTACCCTGCGCCGCCTCAACGTGCCGGTGGCCCTGCGCGATGCGAAGAACAACGAACAGGATCGCCAGACACTGCTGGAGCAAGGCGGCAAGATCAAGGTGCCGTGCCTGCGTATCGAAGAGAATGGGCAGACCACCTGGATGTATGAATCCAAAGTGATCATTGATTACCTGGACAAGCGGTTTTCGGCAGCCTGATAGATGAGTGGTGTGTTCAGGGCCTCTTCGCGAGCAAGCCCGCTCCCACAGGGATCGTCGTTGAATACACATTCGTGTTCACCCTGTCCACTGTGGGAGCGGGCTTGCTCGCGAAGGGGCCAGCAAAACCACTGTAAGATTTCCTGATATCAGGCAGCTTGCGCAGCCATAGCCGCCCGCACCACCCCCGCCAACCGCTTGAGCCCTTCATCCATCCGCGCCGGGTCGATGTGGCTGAAGTTCAAGCGCAAGTGCCCCGGATGCTGATCCGGCTCAGGGAAAAACGGCTCTCCCGGCATGAACGCCACATCCGCCGCCAGCGCAGCAGCGAGCAACGTGCGGGTGTCCAGCGGTTGCTTGAGGGTCAGCCAGAAAAACAGCCCGCCCTGGGGCATGTTCCAGTCCGCGATGTCGGAAAAATGCGTGTGCAATGCAGCCTGGAACCGGTCACGACGATCCCGGTAGAAATCCCTCAACTCGCCGAGATGGCTGCGGTACTTCTCGCTGCCGATCCATTGCAGTGCCTGCCATTGGCCGATGCGATTGGTGTGCAGATCCGCCGATTGCTTGAGCCGCAGCAGGTGCGGGAACAGGTCCGGGCTGGCAATCAGGTAACCCACCCGCAGCCCCGGCAACAGGGTTTTCGAAACGGTGCCGGTGTAGATCCAACTGGCTTTCTTCAAGCGGCTGACAATCGGCGTGGCGCTGCCGCCGTCGAAGGTCAGTTCGCGGTAGGGTTCGTCTTCGATCAGGGTCACGTCGAATTCATCCAGCAAGGCCGCCACCGCGTCGCGCTTGGCCTCGCTGTAGCGTACTGCCGAAGGGTTCTGGAACGTGGGGATCAGGTAGATGAACGCCGGTCGATGCTGTTCCAGGCGTGCCCGCAACTGTCTCAGGTCCGGCCCATCGGCCTGCAAGGGAACGGTGATGCAGTCGGCGCCGAACAGCTGGAAAATCTGCAGCGCCGCCAGGTAGGTCGGCGCTTCCAACATGATCTCGGTACCGACGTCGATGTGCAGCTTCGCCGCCAGGTCGAGGGTCTGCTGCGAGCCGCTGACCACCAGCACCTGACTTGCCTCGCAAGCCAGGCCCAACGCCCGTGCCTGCGCCGCCAGGGCTTCGCGCAGGGCCGGCTCCCCTTCGCTCATGCCGTATTGGCCCATGGTCAGGGGCATAGCGTCCCACTCCACTTTCGGCAGCATGGCTTCGGCGGGCAGACCGCCAGCGAACGACATCACCTCAGGGCGTTGGGCCGCCGCGAGGATTTCTCGAATCAAAGAACTTTTGAGGCGCGAGACACGTTCGGAAAAAGCCATGGGGACCACCTGTAGCGAGGCATTGGGGAAATGAGTCAAACTTGTTGACTGAAATTACTCCGACCTCTCTGGATACGTCAATATGATTGACCTTAAAAACCCGACTTCCCAGCAAATGGCCATGGAAGCGTTTTTCTTCGGCTACCAGGCGTTCACCGCCAAAGCCGATGAAATGCTCGAGCGTCGTGGGTTGAGCCGGGTGCATCAGCGCATCGTTTTCTTCGTTGCCCGGTATCCGTCCCTCAGCGTGAAAGAATTGCTGGCCCTGCTGGGGGTCACCAAGCAGGCCCTGAACATGCCGTTGCGGCAGTTGATGGAAATGCATCTGGTCAACAGCGTCGCCTCCGAGACCGACAAACGTAAGCGGCTGCTGGCGTTGACGGAGGAAGGCGCGCGGTTCGAACAGGCGTTGCGGCGCGAGCAGGTGAAGTTGCTGGAACGGGTGTTTGCCGAGGCGGGGGAGGAAGCGGTGAATGGCTGGTTGGCGGTGAACCTGGGGTTGGGGAAGGCTTAGCTCAGGTATTGCCTGGGCCTGCTCGCGATAGCGTCCTACCAGGCGATATATCTCTATCGCCGGACATTTCGCCCACAAACCATAAAACATTATTTGCTTTATTTGTATACAAAAGCATAATCCGCTTCGTGCGAGTTTCTGACCAAAAGGTCAACTACTTCGCCAGCCTTACCTGCCTCAAGGCGCGCAAGCCTCCCCCCGCAAGGCCTGCAACGCCGGAAATAACAATAAAACTGTTGAGGAGTACTCGCTGTGGAAAGCCGCAAACCCGAAGCCCGGACGCTGGACCTCTCGCCGCCACTACGAAGTGGCTGGCTGGAACGCATCTTCAAACTCAGCGTGCATGGCACCACGGTGAAGACCGAGCTGATCGCCGGCCTGACGACCTTCATCACCATGGCCTACATCATTTTCGTCAACCCCAACATCATGGCCGATGCCGGTATCGACCACGGCGCGGCGTTCGTCGCCACCTGCATCGCCGCCGCCCTCGGTTGCCTGTTGATGGGCCTGTATGCCAACTGGCCGGTGGGCCTGGCACCGGGCATGGGCCTGAATGCCTTTTTCACCTACACCGTGGTCGGCACCATGGGCTATAACTGGGAAACCGCGTTGGGCGCGGTGTTCATTTCCGGCGTGCTGTTCATGATCCTGACCCTGTCACGGGTCCGTGAGTGGCTGCTCAACAGCATTCCGGTGAGCCTGCGGTTCGCCATGGGCGCGGGGGTCGGGTTGTTCCTCGGACTGATCGGCCTGAAGACCGCCGGGATCATCGTCGACAGCCCCGCCACCCTGATCAGGCTCGGCTCGTTGCGTGAACCCGGCCCGCTGCTCGCCGCCGTGTGCTTTCTGATGATTGCCGTGCTCAGTTATCACCGGGTATTCGGTGCGATCCTGATCAGCATCATCGCTGTGACCCTGGCCGGCTGGGGCCTGGGCCTGGTGCAATACAACGGTGTGATGTCGACGCCACCGAGCCTGGCGCCGACCTGGATGGCGATGGATGTGGCCGGGGTGTTCAACGTCAGCATGATCAGCGTGGTGCTGGCTTTCCTGTTCGTGCATATGTTCGACACCGCCGGCACCTTGATGGGCGTGGCTCAGCGTGCCGGGCTGGTGAAGGCCGATGGCCGGATCGAGAACCTCTCCCGCGCCCTGAAGGCCGACAGCGCTTCCAGCGTGTTCGGCGCCATGGTCGGTGTGCCGCCGGTGACCAGCTACGTGGAAAGCGCTGCCGGTGTCGCGGCAGGTGGCCGCACGGGGCTTACCGCAGTGACCGTCGGCGTGCTATTTATTGCCGCTATGTTCTTCGCGCCGCTGGCCGGGATGATCCCCGCCTACGCCACCGCCGGTGCCTTGATCTACGTCGCCATGCTGATGATGGGCGGTATGGCCCATATCGAATGGGACGAGCCGACCGACAGCATTCCGGCCATCGTCACGGCGATCATGATGCCCCTGACCTTTTCGGTCGCCGACGGTATCGCACTGGGTTTCATCACCTACGTGGTACTCAAGGCTGGCACCGGTAAACGCAAGGAAATTTCCGTCAGCCTGTGGGTGCTCTGCGCGATCTTTATCGCCAAGTTCATCTTCTTGTAAGCGACACCGTGTCCACCCGCCTCACCCATCGGGTGAGGCTTTTGTATATCAGGAGCAAAGCAATGAATCTGGAAACCTGGCTGTTGTTCAGTGGCGCCGCACTGGTGGTGATTCTCATCCCTGGCCCCCTGTCGTTGTTGATGATCGGCAACAGCCTGAACTACGGCCTGCGTCGCTCGTACCCGGCATTCCTGGGTGGAGTGATCGCCTCGATCTGCTTGTTGAGCGCCTCGGCATTGGGGCTTGGGGCACTGCTGCTGGCCTCGGAAAAACTGTTCAGTGCCCTGAAGATCGTCGGCGCGCTGTACCTGTTCTACCTGGCCTGGCAGAGCTGGCAGCAATCGCGACAACCCTCCCAAGGCGCCGAAGTGCCCCAGGCCGCCACCGTCCCGCGCTTTCGCGCGCTGTTTGGCCGGGCATTCGTGCTAGGCGCCAGCAACCCGAAAGACATCCTGTTTTTCGCCGCGTTCCTGCCGCAGTTCCTGAGCGCCGGGCAACCTCTGCTGCCCCAACTGCTGATCATGATCGCCACCTGGACCGTCCTCGACCTGCTCTGCAAGCTGGCCTACGGCCTCGGCGCCCATGGCGCGGCGCGGTACCTGCGTACCGGTAAAGGCCAGAGCTGGTTCAATCGCATCAGTGCAGGCTTGTTTGGCGGCGCGGGCGCAGCGTCGTTATTGTCCGCCCACTGAGTGGCAAAACGAGGCAACAACCCATCGATATACACCGTCCAGGAAAACATCTTACATAGAGGGCCATTCAATCATCGTTGAACAAGGACGTTCACAATGGCCAAGGTCATTCACCCCCCCTCCGTGTTTGCCGAGCAAGGCATCGTCATTACGGATATAGGTTTGCACGCCAATGCGCGCACAACCGAAACGCTCGACTTCAAAGTTGCCAATCAATCGCAGCTCAGTTCAGAACTCAAGCAACGACAGGCGCAACTTGAAGTTGTGGATAAACTTTACGGCCCGTTCCATATCGGTTCCGTGGCGGTCACCCGTTCAGCTTTGAATGCACTCGGCGCAACAACCGACGGACAGCCCCTGAACGGCGAGAATACTTTTTTTCGCATCCCCAATCGCTTTTTCCTGAACTCACTGCAGTTCAATGCCAGTGACATCGAAACCCGTATAAGACTCACCGGCGACGCAAACGACTATCGACTGCCAACGTTGCTGTTCGAACTGGCCAGCCAGAGGTCACGCTCCGCGCAATCATTGTTGCGCAAAGAACCTGAAACCCAGACTGAGCCGGGGCGTTATCGAAACACACTTGAAAGGCTGTTGAGCGCGGCCCGACACCTCGACACCCAAGCGCTGGTGCAACGGTCATCCAGTTGGATCAACCAGGCCAAGAGCCAGGCCCTCATTCCCACGGGCCTGGGGCTGCAAGCCTTCGGAATCTACAGCGGCTTGCGGGGTCTGCAAGACGCCATCCGAGACAAGGATGCCTACCAGACGGTTTTCAACGGGGCCAGCGTGGCCGCCGAAGTGGCGTCCATCGGTGTCGAAGCACTGGTCACTCGCCAAGCCACCCAGATGATCAAGGCCGGCCAGCGTTCCCTCGGGGATTTCGCCAAAACGACCTTTGCCATCCGGCTGGCGCGTGGAAGCGGCCTGATTGCCAGCGTGCTCACACTGCCTTTCGATATCATCGCTGCGGTCGACTCGTTCAAGGCCGCCGCCGGCTCCACCGGCCGCGAGGCCACCGACCACTACGTCAACGCAGCCTTGAGCGTGACCAGTGCCGCCATGGCCGTGACCCTCGGTGTCGCGGCGCTGGCCGGGTTCACATCAGCGGGTCCCGCGGGCTTGGCCGCCGGGCTTATCCTGGTGATCGGCTCACAGATCTGGGGCGCGATCCGCCAAGTCGATGAAATCGACGATTACATACAACTCACCGTCCACGAGCGCCTTCGCACGGGCTGGTTCGCCTTCTGGACGATCAGCCCCGATGACGATATCCAGGAGCGCTACACCGTCGCCAAGGCCACCGCAGAACAGACGAAGCGACTCCAGGCCAATGCCTTGCACCTCCTCAGGGGACCATTGAAGGACAGCACTGAAGCGATCGTAAATGGCAAGTTCACCGTAGAACTCGAACGGGTCACCTACAACACCTGGAATTGGTGGACCGGGGAAGGGTATCAGGCAACCGCCGTGCGTCCCCGGCTCAAGGACAGCGATGACTGGATCGATGCACGCAGCGGCGTTACGGCCGAGACACCCGGCGCAGTCATGGGAGCGACGGCAGACCACAAAGGCATTCACTGGTCCATCGGCGGCGGCAACGATACTGTTCTGGGCGTTGAAAACAAGCCCAACGTCTTCCATTACGGAAGAGGCGTCAAGGCACTGACCGGCGGCACGAAGGATGATGTGTTCATTTTCGAGGGAGCGCCCGAGATCGTCGCCGGGAACGCGGCGCCCAGACCTAACCGCCTGGTAGGTGGAGCAGGCAATGACACGCTGATTCTAGCGGGCGGTCCCAGCGACAATCAGCAGCCACCACTGGGTTATCAGGTAGACCTGGCCGCCGGGCAAGTCAGCGTCATCACCCAAGCCGCTCATGGAACAGCGAGCGGCGCCTATCGCTCTAGCGTCCTTGAGAGCATTGAACATGTCGAACTGCTTGAGGGCGGGACGAACGTCATCAAGGGTACGGATGGTCCGAACATCATCAAATCCCGCGGTAACGATTCGATCGAGGCCGGCGCGGGTGATGACCAGATCTCCATCCTCGGGGGTAATAACCGCGAGGCCGCTGGAGGCCCTGGCGAGGACGTCTACACCATCGCTCATAAACCGGGACATGTATCGATCACCGAAGACGGCGTAGGTAACAGCGTCATCGCACTGGACTGGCGAGCGGACCTGATTGAAAGCTGGGCAATTGAAGCAGGCGACCTGGTGCTGGTTTCGGGCTTCGACTCGAACGATTGGGACGCGCGCAAGGTCACCGTCAACAACGTCTATGGCGACACTGCATACCCGCGGTCCTTACAAAACGACAAACTGACGTTCATCACAAAAGATGGTTTCCATTGGGTACCTGACCTGCCCGACAACATCGAAAACGGCAACTGGCTCGCCATCGAAGCCGTCATGGTGCAACAAGGAACGCCACGAAACCCGGCCATCCTGAATGACAAAAGCGAGCAATCGATCGCCCACGACAAAGATACGAGCTATTACGTTTCCCGTCTGATCGAACTGACCACACTCAACGTCAAACGAAAAAGTGAATTCTCCACCACACTCCATCTGGACTACGCCCACTCCGAACTGACACGGATCGAAGCCCACTACAGCGCCCATGTCATTCGGGAAGACGAATCGGACACGGTGAAGTATGGAGCGTGCGGCCTGACGCTGCACTGTGGCAATCGCCGGATCATCGTGAATAACCTGGCCAGCTCCGATGAGCGTTATACCGCTCGACAACCCGCTACGGGGCGACGTGCATTTTCCGCCCTCGGTCCGAATCATACGGTCATCCTGATTTTGAATGACGGGTCCTCCTACCGTCTGGCCCTACCGTCTCCCGACTATGGTTTGTTGCTGGACAATACGTTCATAGACAAGGATCCGGTGAAGTGGAAAACGGAAATACCACTGCCACTCACGCCGACAAAAAGGAAATACGCCTATCTTCAGCCCTTGGATAAAAAGCCCTATTACATGGGCAACCGGGCGACCTGCGCCCTGCTCACTTCAGCCGCTGTACAAACGGGTGTCGAAGTCCTGATTGGCCAAGGTTCCAGCTACCTTGTCCACCTGGGCCCGAACATGACACTACGCCTCTCCACGCCAGGCGCACTGGCCAGCGCCAATCCCCGGTTACCCCAGGCCTCCCGGTGGGAATTCGACGCCACGCAGCTCGGCCAGGTCGAGATAAAACTGGCATCCAACCTGTTGCAAATCGGCGGAACGGTCATTCATCTTCCCACTTATGAAGTGGACGACCTTGTGGACCAGATACGCGTCATCACTGCACAGGGTATCGTGTATGCGGTCGATAGCTTGTTCGAAAGCGTTTATGTAGAAGCGCTGGACGGTCGGTACTTTGCGCCCCCACTCGACCCCGATGTCACGTTGCCCGTGGAACTTTCAAAGTTGTCGTCCGAACAACTAAGAGTCTTCAACGTTGCCATCAAAGATGGCGCTCCCGGCACCCTGAGCTATCACTTCAAAACACGCAAGTGGACCCTGGATACGAATAAGTCCCGTGTCATCACGACACTGGATCTTAGAAAAACAAACTTGTGCGACCATCATCTCAAGATCTATCAGGAAGTGGCCCGGGAAGGCCTCAGCCAACATCCCCCGCTGAGCGACGAGGCCCTGCGTTCATTGCGGGAACAATGTACCAGGTTGGTAGAAGGTTTAACGCTGAGCAGGTCGTTGATGCTCGCCCAGGCGATCGCCTTGGGTCCGACGTTTGCCAGAGAGTTACCTTATATGAACTGGATACTCTCGCCGGACAAGCTCCTTTCTGACCCAACATAACCTCATGCAGGTTTTTCCTGATATTTAGTTCCAACGCAATATATATGTAGTGCACCTGTGCGGGTTTTTTCCATGAACATCTTCAAGGCGACAATCAGCCACCCGTTACAAGTCATATTCATTATTGATATTCAAGAGCCGAACATTCAATGAGTCCAAGAAAAAACACCCGACCCAATGTTTCAACTTCGTCCTCCGAGACATCCCGTACCAGTCGCGATACAACGCCGGAAAGTTCGCCCAGAAGTCCCATGAGGACGGAAGGAACGGGCCAGGCATCCGTCTCGCCGTCGGGAAGACACACCGAAGCGCCTGAATCCCAGCCCACGACCTTCCAGGTATCTGAAATTCCCCAACAGGGGGCCGCCCAAGGAGAAGCCGCCCCGGTGTCACTGGACAATTACCACCTTTCACCCGAACTGGTCCCCCTGTTATCGGCGCCAGACCCGACCTCTGGCATCCGGACGTTCAGGACACGCACATACGTCGAGCTTGAAGACGGTGCAACGGTATTGCTGGGGCGCGATGCCGAACAGAACTACCGGGCGCGATTGAGCACCGAGCTTATTGCCTCCGGACCACGCCTGGAACAAGTGGAAGACAGTCTCCTGTGGCGGCGGGCTCCCCAGCCGGTCGAGCCAGACAGCAGTGACTCCCCTCAGACCATTACACTCCACAGCCTGTCGGACGATGAACCGTCCGAAGCCAGCGCGCCCAAACGCCAGCGCACGACGTCGCCCGCACAAAGTGAAGCCGCTGTACAAAGCCCGGCGGTATTCAGACGGGATTGGGCGTTCGAGCCCACGCTGACACGGCCGCACTTCATCACTGTGAACGATGTTCACTACAAGGTGATGACCCGCATGCAAGCGCGAGATTACCCGATCACCTACATCCAGCCTCCCAGCCATCCCGCCTATGATTTCGACGTGCTGGAGGCCATCCTCAGGCATACGCCTGACGAGCAACCCAGGGCTGTCATACGCGTTCCGCCGGATAATCACTGGGAGATCGACGCCAGGCTGCCCTTCGAAAAGCCACTGACGGCTTACGTCAGGGACGTTTTCCCGGAGGTCACGACCGTCACCCTGGAGAACATCGCCAGAAAGCAATTCGAACTGGTCAACAACTCGACCTACGCTGACGCAGCGGGGCTGACCGCCCTCAGGCAGATTTTTCACAGTTGGCAACAGGGTAACCCTTCGCCGCACCCGCAATGGAGCGATCCATTGTTGATGCTTCCGACTCTTCCAACCTCTTCAGGCGTTACGAGCACCTCGCGCGCAATCGAACTGCCCTTCCCGTCCACGACGGGCACCTTGAGTCGGCTGGATTTCGACCCCATGCGATTCCGACGACAGTGGGATTTCTTCCTCTCGACCTATTCGACAGTGGACTTCAAACGCTTCATGGCCGGCCTTCTGAGCCGCAATGGCTATACGGTCATGGGGCCCAACAACTTCAACAGTTTTCCGGCATTGGTATTTCGGCGCGCAGGGCACGACTATCTGTTTTTCATGAGCCTGCACCGCACTCGGATCCCGAAGCTGTCCCTGCCCACCCACACCAACCCCAACACGACCGGCATTAACCTGGAAACCCAGGTCGGCGACGCCGCCGCGCAAGCCGTCAAGGACGCCCATGCGGCCAACAAGATCATCTGGCTCAAGGGCGGCTCCCAGATCCTGCCAGGCTACGCCGACACCGTCTTTATCATCCGGGACGACAATGCCCGGCTGTAAACGGGCAGGCGAAAAAAAGCCCGCAGTGTGAGCGGGCAAAAAAACCAAGGACGCGCCATGCGCAGGCGCTTCCAGGAGCAAGCGGCCGCCTGGGGTCAGCTGCCGCGATAGGTTGAATAAGCGTAAGGCGAAATCAGCAGGGGCACGTGATAGTGCTCCTGCTCGGCCGAGATGCCGAAGCGCAGCACCACCACATCAAGGAAGGCCGGATCGGGCAATTGCACGCCCCGGGCGCGGTAGTAATCGCCGGCATGGAATTGCAGTTGATAGACCCCCGAACGGTAGTCCTCCCCTTGCAGCAGCGGCGCATCGCAACGGCCATCGCTGTTGGTCGACGCGCTGGCGACGAGGTGCAACTGTGGGCCTTCCACGCGGTACAGCTCGATCTTGATCGAGCTGCCCGGGCAGCCGTGTGCAGCATCCAAAACGTGAGTAGTCAAACGTCCCATTGATTGTGCGCGCCTCGCTGCTGGGCAGCCCGGCCCGACGCCTCCTGAATCAGTTGAAAGACAAGCCGCACCGTTTCAGAGCATGAAACACCGCGGCGATGGACGAATTAAGACACTTTAAATAGAAATTGTACACAATAAAAAACACACACCTGCCCTGCCCTTTGCCCGCTCGCCCTTAAGCTCAGTTTCGAACCAGACCAAAGGATACACGGCTCTTCTAATGATTAATTGACCAAACCGGCAGAATTCTTGCAGTGTAGGACCATTCAGGGGGGTGATGAAAAATGCAGAAAAACGGGCTTACAAATCGCGCATAAAGTTGTATACAATCAACCCATCGTCGTGACGCCAGCTTGTGCCTCATCGCCCAGGCGCCACCTACATGGTACGAACAAGAAGGAAGACTGCAGTGAGCGCTGACTACCCACGCGACCTGATCGGTTACGGCAGTAACCCTCCCCATCCCCACTGGCCGGGCAATGCCCGCATCGCCCTGTCCTTCGTACTCAACTACGAGGAAGGCGGCGAGCGCAACATCCTGCACGGCGACAAGGAGTCCGAAGCGTTCCTTTCCGAGATGGTCGCGGCGCAACCGCTGCAAGGCGAGCGCAACATGAGCATGGAGTCACTGTACGAGTATGGCAGCCGCGCCGGTGTCTGGCGGATCCTCAAGCTGTTCAAGCAATTCGATATCCCGCTGACCATCTTCGCCGTGGCCATGGCCGCCCAGCGCCATCCGGACGTGATCCGCGCCATGGTCGCCGCCGGTCACGAAATCTGTAGCCACGGCTATCGCTGGATCGACTACCAATACATGGATGAAGCCCAGGAACGCGAGCACATGCTCGAAGCGATCCGCATCCTCACCGAAATCACCGGCGAACGCCCGCTGGGCTGGTACACCGGCCGCACCGGCCCCAACACCCGCCGGCTGGTGATGGAAGAAGGCGGCTTTCTCTATGACAGCGACACCTACGACGACGACCTGCCCTACTGGGAACCGAACACCCCCAACGGCAAGCCGCACCTGGTGATTCCGTACACCCTCGATACCAACGACATGCGCTTCACCCAGGTACAGGGGTTCAACAACGGCGACGACTTCTTCCAATACCTCAAGGATGCTTTCGATGTGCTGTATGCCGAAGGTGCCGAGGCGCCGAAAATGCTCTCCATCGGCCTGCACTGCCGCCTGATCGGCCGTCCTGCCCGCCTCGCCTCCCTCAAGCGTTTCCTCGAGTACGCCAGGGGCCATGAGCAGGTCTGGTTCAGCCGTCGAGTCGACATCGCCCGCCACTGGCAGCAGACCCATCCGCACCCTGGAGCCGCCCAATGACCGCGTTCCAGACCCTCAAGCCGTCGACTTTGAGCCGCGAGGCGTTCGTCGATGCCTTCGCCGACATCTACGAACACTCGCCATGGGTCGCCGAAAAGGCCTTCGACCTGGACCAGGACCCGTCGATCGACGAGATCGAAACCCTGCACCAGCGCATGAGCGACATCCTGTTGAGCGCTGACCATGCCAGTCAGTTGGCACTGATCAACGCTCACCCGGACCTGGCCGGCAAAGCCGCCGTCCAGGGTCAACTGACCGAAGCCAGCACGAACGAACAAGCCGGCGCCGGTATTCACCAATGCACGGTCGAAGAGTTTCAACGCTTCACCGAGCTGAACGAGGCCTACAAGGCCAAGTTCAAGTTTCCCTTCATCATGGCGGTAAAAGGCAGCAACCGGCACCAGATCCTCGCGGCGTTCGAAACCCGCATCCATAACCCGGTGGACACCGAGTTCAAATGCGCGCTGGCGGAGATCAACAAGATCGCGCTGTTCCGACTACTGACCCTTTAGCGAGCAGCCTGAGTCCAGGCCTGCAAGCATCCCCAGCCAACTTATTAAAGGCAGACAAGAAGAATGAAAGCTTACGCCGTACCTTTCGAGAAGTTCGTCAACCTGGCCGACGCCCGTCTCGGCACGAAGATCATCAGCGTCACCGATGACTGGTTCGCCGATGCCAACCGTCTGTTCCAACCAACGCCGGCCGTGTGGAAGGAAGGCGTGTTCGATGACAACGGCAAGTGGATGGACGGCTGGGAGTCGCGTCGCAAGCGCTTCGAAGGCTACGACAGCGCCGTGATTCGCCTGGGCGTACCGGGTTCGATCAAGGGCGTGGACATCGACACTTCATTCTTCACCGGCAACTATCCACCGTCGGCGTCCCTGGAAGCCTGCTTCCTGGCCGAGGGCGAACCGGACGACAACACCCAGTGGACCGAAGTACTGTCGGCCGTCGAGCTACAAGGCAACAGCCACCACTACCACGAAATCAGCAACGACCAGGCCTTCAGTCATCTGCGTTTCAACATCTACCCCGATGGCGGCGTGGCCCGGTTGCGGGTCTACGGCATCCCGTATCGCGACTGGTCGGCCGTCGGCGACAACGAACAGATCGACCTGGCTGCCGCCCTCAACGGCGGTCGTGCCCTGGCATGCTCCGACGAACATTTCGGGCGCATGAGCAACATCCTCAACCCGGGCCGTGGCGTCAATATGGGCGACGGCTGGGAAACCGCCCGCCGCCGCACGCCAGGCAACGACTGGGTCATCGTCGCCCTGGGCCATGCTGGCGAGGTCGAGAAAATCATCGTCGACACCCTGCACTTCAAGGGTAACTACCCCGACAGCTGCTCGATCCAGGGTGCCTTCGTCAAGGGCGGCACCGACAGCCAGATCGAAACCCAGTCGCTGTTCTGGCGCGAGCTGTTGCCCAGCCAGAAACTGGAGATGCACGCGGAACACACCTTCGCCGAGCAGATCAAGGCCCTGGGCCCGATTACCCACATCCGCCTGAATGTGTTCCCGGATGGGGGCGTGAGTCGGCTGCGGGTGTTGGGCAAGGTCGCGAAGTAAGCGGCGCGCCCTTCGCGAGCAAGCCCGCTCCCACAGGGGAATGCATTTCAAATGTGGGAGCGGGCTTGCTCGCGAAGGCGCCAGAACAAACAACACAAAATTTTGGATTAAGAAGACCAGCATGCGCACACTCAAGATCGAACCCTTGACCAAAGAAGCCTTCGCCCCCTTCGGTGACGTGATCGAAACCGACGGCAGCGATCACTTCATGATCAACAACGGTTCGACCATGCGCTTCCATCGCCTGGCAACGGTTGAAACCGCCACGCCGGACGACAAGGCGATCATCAGCATTTTCCGCGCCGACGCACTGGAGATGCCGTTGACCGTGCGCATGCTGGAGCGCCATCCGCTGGGCAGCCAGGCGTTCATTCCGCTGCTCGGCAACCCCTTTCTGATCGTGGTCGCGCCACTTGGCGATGCACCTGTATCAGGCTTGGTCCGCGCCTTCGTCACCAACGGCAGGCAGGGCATTAATTACCATCGCGGCGTCTGGCACCACCCGGTGCTGACGATCGAAAAGCGGGATGACTTCCTGGTGGTTGATCGCAGTGGCACAGGCAATAACTGCGATGAGCATTTCTTTGAAGAGGATGAGTGTTTGATCCTCGATCCCCACCAATAAGAGAAGCGTCCGATCACGCGAGAACAAGCGTGACGGGCGAGAGGTAACGACTGTGGAAGCACATTTGCTGGAATGGCTGAACCTGAGCATCCGCTGGGTTCATATGATCACTGGCGTGGCCTGGATCGGCGCGTCGTTCTATTTCGTCTGGCTGGAAAACAACCTCAATCGCGTCAACCCCAGGAGCGGCCTGGCCGGTGACCTGTGGGCGATCCACGGTGGCGGCATCTACCACCTGGAGAAATACAAACTTGCGCCACCGTCCATGCCGGACAACCTGCACTGGTTCAAATGGGAAGCCTACTTCACCTGGATGTCGGGCATCGCCTTGCTGTGCGTGGTGTTCTATTGGAACCCGACCGTCTACCTGCTGGCCCCCGGCAGCGGCCTGAGCGGTCCCGAAGGCGTCGCCTTGGGCATCGGCTCGTTGTTCGTCGGCTGGTTCGTCTATTCCTTTCTCTGCGACTCGGCCCTGGGCAAGCGCCCGGCCCTGCTCGGTGCGATCCTGTTCGTGCTGCTGATCGCCGCGGCCTACGGGTTCAGCAAGGTGTTCAGCGGTCGCGGTGCCTACCTGCATGTCGGGGCAGTCATCGGCACGATCATGGTGGGCAACGTGTTCCGTATCATCATGCCGGCACAGCGTGCGCTGGTCGCCGCCATCGCCGAGAACCGCACGCCCGATCCGGCGTTGCCGGCCAAGGGCTTGCTGCGCTCGCGCCACAACAACTACTTCACCCTGCCGGTGCTGTTCATCATGATCAGCAACCACTTCCCGAGCACCTACGGCAGCCCGTACAACTGGCTGATCCTCGCCGGGATCGCGGTGGCGGCGGTGTTGGTGCGTCATTACTTCAACACCCGTCACGACAGCAACCGGTTTGCCTGGACGCTGCCAGTCGGCGCCCTGGCGATGATCTGCCTGGCGTATGTCACCGGGCCCAAGCCTGTGTCTACCGCCCCCGACGTGGCCAAGGCACCAGCGGTCATCGAGTACCAGCCACTGCCGGAAACCGCCGTGGGCGGTGGCGCCAAGCCGCAAACCGCGCCGGCACAACCTGCCGCAGCGCCGGCCCAGGCCGCCAACGCCCAGGGCCCTTCGTTCGAAAAGGTGCACAGCGTGATTCAGGAACGCTGCTCGGTCTGCCATTCGGCCAAGCCCACCAGTCCGCTGTTCAGCGCGGCACCGGCCGGGGTGATGTTCGATACGCCACAGCAGATCCAGCAACAGGCCGCGCGTATCCAGGCCCAGGCCGTGACCACGCAGATCATGCCCCTGGGCAACATCACCCAGATGACCCAACAGGAACGGGACCTGATCGGCGCGTGGATTACTCAGGGCGCGCAGACCAACTGAGCCCCCCCTACCCAGTCCGACTGAACCCGTTACACGCACTACCTGACAGGCGACCCGGTCGCCTGTCAGCCACTCCCTGCATCTCGACAAATATTGCTCCAGACAGCTGAACGAGCCCTTCGGGAATCTTTCCCTGGGCTCGGCCACCAGGATTTGCCACAAGCAAAAACCTGACCGAACGGATGTTTTACTGGAGAAAAAAGGCGCCACACCAGAGCGCTGACAAAAAAGCGGTACCACTTACCTTGGGAGCAAACCGAATGAAACGTACGTGCACCTGCCTGACACTCGCAGGATCCTTGCTGGCCGGCGGCCAGGCCATGGCCGACGATCTGTTCCAATGGCAGAACAATAGCCTGACCTACCTGTACGGTAAGGATTTCCAGGTCAACCCGCGCATCCAGCAGACGGTGACCTTCGAACATGCCGATGCCTGGAAATACGGCGACAACTTCTTTTTCCTCGACCGGATTTTCTACAACGGCAAGGAGGACGGCCAGTCGGGGCCGAACACCTACTATGGCGAGTTCAGCCCGCGTTTGTCGTTCGGCAAGATCTTCGACCAGAAACTGGAAGCGGGACCGATCAAGGACGTCCTGCTGGCCATGACCTATGAGTTCGGTGAAGGCGACAACGAGTCCTATCTGATCGGCCCGGGCTTCGACCTGGCCATCCCTGGCTTCGATTACTTCCAGCTGAACTTCTACAACCGCCAGACCGAAGGCCCACGCGCTGGCGACAATGTCTGGCAGATCACCCCGGTCTGGGCATATACGATTCCCGTGGGCTCATCCGACATCCTGATCGACGGTTTCATCGACTGGGTGGTGGACAACGACAGCAATGCCAAGGGTACCTCCCACGCCAACCTGCACATCAACCCGCAGATCAAGTATGACCTGGGCAAGGCGCTGAACCTGGGTGCCAAGCAGCTGTATATCGGTGTGGAATATGACTACTGGAAGAACAAATACGGGATCGAGGACAACGAAGGGTTCAAGACCAACCAGAGCAATACGAGCTTCTTGCTGAAGTATCATTTCTGATTGATCCACAGCAAGCCATGTGGGAGCGGGCTTGCTCGCGAAAGCGGTGGGTCAGTCGGCGTTGATGTTGAATGATAAGCCGCCATCGCGAGCAGGCTCGCGATGGCGATGGCTCAGTGGGCATCAACCCTGAGCCAACCCCAGGAACCGGCTCAGCTCCTCGCGCTGGGCCAGCGCATCCTGGCGACCCAGCTCGATCAGTTCGTTGCAATACCCCGCCTCGAACAGCAGATAACTCAACACACTGGCGCCGCTGGTCTTCGTCGCGCCCGGCCCGCGCAGGAATAGCCGTAGCGCACGGGGCAGCTCCTGGCGATGGCGGGCGGCGATTTCGTCAATCGGCTGGCTCGGCGAAATCACCAGCACGTCTACCGGCGCCGCGCCCAGGGTGTGGGCTGGCACATCATCGGGCAGCAAATGACTGAACCCGTTCAGACGCTGAAGCAACTCGATATCGCTTTCCAGACTGTCGATGAAGGTACTGTTGAGCAAGTGCCCGCCGATCTGCGCCAGGGTCGGTTGCAGACCGGTATAGCTGCGCGCCACCGGCTCCGCCGCAGCGGGTCCACGGGGGTTGCCACTGACTCCGATGACCAGCACCCGATTCGCCCCCAGGTGCAACGCCGGGCTGATGGGCGCCGACTGGCGCACCGCACCGTCGCCGAAATACTGCGGGCCGATCTTGACCGGCGCGAACAGCAGAGGAATCGCCGAACTGGCCAGCAGATGCTCGACCGACAACACCGTCGGCACGCCGATCCGACGGTGGCGCAACCAGGCATCAATGGTCCCGCGCCCCTGGTAGAACGTCACGGCCTGGCCGGACTCATAACCGAACGCAGTCACCGCCACTGCACGCAATTGATGTTCTGCGATGGCCTGCTCGATACCCGAAGCCTGAAACTGTGCCTCAAGCAACTCACGCAGCGGGGAGCTGTCGATCAGCGCCACCGGCAACCTGGCGCCTAGGCCGAGCAGGCCATGGCCAAGGAAACGTCTCGCCTGGGCAATAACCCCCCACCAGTCGCTGCGCATGACCTGATGGCTTCGCACCGCCTGCCAGAACGCAGTCAACCGCTCGATGGCCGTCTTGAAGTGCATCGCCCCGCTCGCCAGGCTGACTGCATTGATCGCCCCTGCCGAGGTGCCGACGATCACCGGAAACGGGTTCTGCGCCTCGTCCGGCAACAATTCGGCGATTGCCGCCAATACCCCCACCTGATATGCCGCCCGAGCCCCGCCGCCGGAAAGAATCAAACCTGTGACCGGTTCAGCTGGGATCATCGCAACACTCCGTGCTCAGGGATGGGAACTGCTGGCTCAACCGCGCTTGCCGTACAGCTTCGGCTCGCCCGGCGGACGACTCTTGAAACGCCGGTGGGCCCAGAGGTATTGCTCGGGACAGTCGCTCACCGACTGCTCTACCCACCGATTGATACGGATGCAATCGGCTTCCTCGGTCTCACCCGGAAAATCGTCCAACGGCGCCTGGATCACCAGACGATAGCCGCTGCCATCGGCCAGGCGCTCCTGGACGAACGGCACCACCAGCGCCTTGCCGAGGCGGGCGAACTTGCTGGTGGCGGTTACCGTGGCCGCCTGGATGCCGAACAACGGCACGAACACACTCTGCTTGGCGCCGTAATCCTGATCCGGCGCGTACCAGATCGCCCGGCCGGCACGCAGCAACTTGAGCATGCCACGCACATCTTCACGTTCCACCGCCAGGGAGTCGAGATTGTGCCGTTCACGGCCCCGACGCTGGATGTAGTCGAACAGCGGATTCTTGTGCTCACGGTACATGCCGTCAATGGTGTGCTGCTGGCCAAGCAAGGCCGCGCCGATTTCCAGCGTAGTGAAATGCAGGGCCATCAGGATCACGCCCTTGCCCTCGCGCTGGGCCTGCTTGAGATGTTCCAGACCTTCCACATGAGCCAGCTTGGCCAGCCTCGAACGCGACCACCACCAGCTCATGGCCATTTCGAAGAAGGCGATACCGGTGGAGGCAAAGTTTTCCTTGAGCAGACGCTTGCGTTCCGCCGCGGATTTTTGTGGAAAACACAGCTCCAGGTTGCGCCTGGCGATGCGCCGTCGGTCGCCGGCCACCCGGTACATCAGCGCCCCCAGGACACGACCGACCCGCAACAGCAACGGGTAAGGCAACTGAACGATCAGCCACAACAGCCCCAGGCCGCACCATAGCAGCCAGAAACGCGGGTGAAAGAAAGCACTTCGAAAACGCGGGCGATCCATTACAGCTTCCATAAAGACATGGGCCGCGCATTCTACATCGTTCGACCCGGCTTGCGGCTCGCGGACGATCTCGTTATAAGTCTCGGCACTTTCAGTGACAAGCCGTTGTACGCCGACCATGAGCCAAACCGAATCGCTAGACCAAGATCCCGTGTTCCAGCTGAAGGGCAGCATGCTCGCCATTACGGTGCTGGAGCTGGCCCGCAATGACCTGGAGGGCCTTGACCGGCAGCTTTCGGCCAAAGTCGCCCAGGCGCCGAATTTCTTCAGCAATGCCCCCCTGGTGCTGGCACTGGACAAGTTGCCGGCCCACGAAGGCTCGGTGGACCTGCCGGGCCTGATGCGCGTCTGCCGCCAGCACGGCCTGCGCACCCTGGCCATCCGCGCCAGCCGCATTGAAGACATCGCCGCCGCCATCGCCGTGGACATTCCAGTGCTGCCGCCGTCCGGCGCCCGGGAGCGCCTGTTGGAACCGGTCCCGGCCGAAGCGGCCAAAAAACCGGAAAAACCACCGGAGCCCGAAATCAAGCCGACCCGGGTCATTACCTCGCCGGTGCGCGGCGGACAGCAGATTTATGCCCAGGGTGGCGATCTGGTGGTGGTGTCCTCGGTCAGCCCGGGCGCGGAACTTCTGGCCGATGGCAACATCCATGTATACGGTCCGATGCGCGGCCGCGCGCTGGCCGGTGTCAAGGGCGACACGAAAGCCAGGATCTTCTGTCAGCAATTGAGCGCTGAACTGCTCTCCATCGCAGGGCAGTACAAGGTTTCCGAAGATTTACGCCGCGACCCGCTGTGGGGGGCCGGCGTCCAGGTCAGCCTGTCGGGCGACGTGTTGAACATCATTCGGCTTTAACGGATACTGCCGCATTTTCCAAACATCTCTAAAACTAGCGAAAACGGCTAAAAACGACGCAGGAAAAAGGATCAGGCAGTGTTTACCGGAGGTAAACCCGGCCCCGTGTCCTATTCCAGCCAAGCCTGTCCAATTGCAGCAGTTTTAAAGAGATGTTTTTCAGGGACCGACAACGTCCTTTTTCCTTAGGGGTGAAACACCTTGGCCAAGATTCTCGTGGTTACATCCGGCAAGGGTGGTGTGGGTAAGACCACCACCAGCGCCGCTATCGGTACCGGCCTCGCACTGCGCGGCCACAAGACTGTCATCGTCGACTTCGACGTCGGCCTGCGTAATCTGGACCTGATCATGGGTTGCGAGCGGCGCGTGGTCTATGACTTCGTCAACGTCGTCAATGGCGAAGCGAACCTGCAACAGGCTCTGATCAAGGACAAGCGCCTTGAGAACCTCTACGTGCTGGCCGCCAGCCAGACCCGCGACAAAGACGCGCTGACCCAGGAAGGCGTGGAAAAAGTCCTGATGGAGCTCAAGGAGCAGTTCGAGTTCGTGGTCTGCGACTCCCCGGCCGGTATCGAGAAAGGTGCCCACCTGGCGATGTACTTCGCTGACGAAGCGATTGTCGTGACCAACCCGGAAGTGTCGTCGGTACGTGACTCCGACCGCATGCTGGGCCTGCTGGCGAGCAAATCCCGTCGCGCCGAGAAGGGCGAGGAGCCGATCAAGGAACACCTGCTGATCACCCGCTACCACCCGGAGCGCGTGGAAAAGGGCGAAATGCTCGGTGTCGAAGACGTCAAGGAAATCCTCGCGGTACGCCTGCTCGGCGTGATCCCGGAATCCCAGGCGGTGCTCAAGGCTTCCAACCAGGGCGTCCCGGTGATCCTCGACGACCAGAGCGACGCCGGCCAGGCCTACAGCGATACAGTCGACCGCCTGCTGGGCAAAGACCTGGAACACCGGTTCCTCAACGTCGAGAAGAAGGGATTCTTCGAGCGCCTGTTTGGAGGTAGGTAATGAACCTTTTTGACTTCTTTCGTGCCAACAAAAAGCCCAGTACCGCCTCGGTCGCGAAAGAGCGTCTACAGATCATCGTGGCGCACGAACGCGGCCAACGCAGCACCCCGGACTACCTGCCCTCCTTGCAGAAGGAGCTGGTCGAAGTGATCCGCAAGTACGTCAATATCGGTAACGATGACGTCCATGTCGCACTGGAAAGCCAGGGTAGCTGCTCGATTCTGGAACTCAATATCACCCTGCCGGATCGCTGATCGATCCAGCGGGAGCCACGGCGGCTCGGGCCTCGCCCTTTGTGGGAGCGGGCTTGCTCGCGAAGACGGCGGCACATTCAATGACAATGTGTCCGAACTACCGCTTTCGCGAGCAAGCCCGCTCCACACAGGGATGGGCCCGAGCCGCCGTTGGCGTTTGTACCGAGACTGTTTTCAATGCCCCTTTCCAACATCCACATCATTCATCAGGACGCCGCCGTTCTCGTGGTCGACAAGCCGACCTTGCTGCTGTCGGTGCCCGGTCGGGCCGACGATAACAAGGACTGCCTGATCACCCGCCTGCAGGAAAACGGCTATCCGGAAGCACGAATCGTGCACCGACTGGATTGGGAAACGTCGGGGATCATCCTGCTGGCCCGGGATCCGGACACCCATCGTGAACTGTCCCGTCAGTTCCATGACCGGGAAACCGAAAAGGCCTACACTGCGTTGTGCTGGGGCCAACCGGAACTGGACAGCGGCAGCATCGATCTGCCCCTGCGCTACGACCCGCCGACCAAGCCTCGTCACGTGGTCGACCATGAGCACGGCAAACACGCCCTGACCTTCTGGCGCGTGCTGGAACGCTGTGGCGATTGGTGCCGGGTCGAGCTGACCCCCATCACCGGACGCTCGCACCAGTTGCGCGTGCATATGCTGTCCATCGGCCATCCACTCCTGGGTGACGGCCTTTATGCCCACCCGCAAGCCCTGGCCGCCTGGCCCCGCCTGTGCCTGCACGCCAGCATGCTCAGCTTCACCCACCCGCAAAGCGGCGAACGCCTGCGCTTCGAGTGCCCGGCGCCGTTTTGAAATACGCCACATACTTTTGTGGGAGCGGGCTTGCTCGCGAAAGCGCAGTGTCAGTCACATCAATCCTGGCTGATCCAATGCTTTCGCGAGCAAGCCCGCTCCCACAAAGGTTGCGCGACAAACACAATTTGTTGCCTGCCTGCCATCCTCCCCATCGCCCCCCAATACGGTAAACTCCCGCCCATTGCTGTCTGGAGCTATTTATGCGCGCAGAGTTGAACCAGGGCCTGATCGACTTCCTCAAGGCCTCCCCTACCCCGTTCCATGCCACCGCCAGCCTTGCCCAACGTCTGGAGGCGGCGGGTTATCAGCGCCTCGACGAACGCGAGACCTGGGCCACCGAGGCCAACGGTCGCTATTACGTCACGCGCAACGACTCTTCGATCATTGCCTTCAAGCTGGGTCGCAACGCACCGCTACACGACGGCATCCGCCTGGTCGGCGCCCACACCGACAGCCCTTGCCTGCGGGTCAAGCCCCAGCCTGAGCTGCAACGTCACGGATTCTGGCAACTGGGGGTGGAAGTGTATGGCGGCGCGCTGCTGGCGCCGTGGTTCGACCGCGACCTGTCCCTCGCCGGGCGCGTCACCTTCCGCCGGGACGGCAAGGTCGAAAGCCAGCTGATCGACTTCAAGGCGCCCATTGCCACGATTCCGAATCTGGCCATCCACCTCAATCGCGAAGCCAACCAGGGCTGGGCCATCAACCCGCAGAACGAACTGCCGCCGATCCTCGCCCAGTTCGCCGGCGACGAGCGCGTCGACTTCCGTGCCGTGCTCACTGACCAGCTAGCCCGCGAACACGGCCTGAACGCCGATGTGGTACTCGATTACGAGTTGAGCTTCTACGACACCCAGAGCGCCGCAATCATCGGCCTGCATGACGATTTCATTGCCGGCGCGCGCCTGGACAACCTGCTGTCGTGCTATGCCGGCCTGCAAGCCTTGCTCAACGCCGACTCGGAAGAAACCTGCGTGCTGGTATGCAACGACCACGAGGAAGTCGGCTCCTGCTCGGCCTGCGGTGCCGACGGCCCGATGCTGGAACAGACCCTGCGTCGACTGCTGCCGGAAGGGGAAGAGTTCGTACGGACCATTCAGAAATCCCTGCTGGTTTCTGCGGACAATGCCCACGGCGTACACCCCAACTACGCCGATAAACATGACGCCAACCACGGGCCCAAGCTCAACGCCGGACCGGTGATCAAGGTCAACAGCAACCAGCGCTACGCCACCAACAGCGAAACCGCCGGCTTCTTCCGCCACCTGTGCATGGCCGAAGAAGTGCCGGTGCAGAGCTTCGTGGTGCGCAGCGACATGGGCTGCGGCTCGACCATCGGCCCGATCACCGCCAGCCAGCTGGGCGTGCGCACCGTGGACATCGGCCTGCCGACCTTCGCCATGCATTCGATCCGCGAGCTGTGCGGCAGCCATGACCTGGCGCACCTGGTGAAAGTGTTGAGTGCGTTCTACGCCAGCCGGGAGTTGCCCTGATTACCATCCCTTGTGGCGAGGGGATTTATCCCCTTGCCACAGATAACTCCCGTCACAACAGCGTTGGGTCAAGCTCATCGCGACCTCACACAAAACCCAACTAGACTGACCTTATCGCCCCCGACAAGGCCGTCACCATGATTCCCTCGTCCATCTTCCATGCCATGCTGGTGCCCATCCTCGCCGGGATGATCCTGCTGGCCATCGGCTTCAATTTTCGTGACAAGAATGTCGGGGTCTTCGCCATGTGGATCGGCATGCTGCTGATTCTCGCCACCGTACTGTTCAGGATCATGGCCAAACTCAACCAGTCAATCTGACGCCGCGTCCAGTACGTCCACGCCGACATGAATCGCATCGTGTCGCCAGAACTCCAGGTCGCAGTCGATCAGCCGCTGATGCTGGTCATAATTGACCCGGGCGATCCGTAACCCGGGGCTGCCCACCGAGACCTTCAGCGCCGCCGCGGCTTCGGGCTGTAGGGACGTGGGCACGATTTCGAATTTCACCCGACCGTAGTGCAGGTCGTAATGGCGGGCGTACAACTCGGTCATGGACTGGTTGAGGTCAAACCCGAGGATGTCGGGAAAATACTGTGGGTTCAGGTAATGCTCGACATACAGCACCAGCCGCTCGTCGATGCGCCGTACGCGACAGATCTGGATCACACTCGACAAGGCCGGCAATTGCAGCCAGGCACACACCGCCGCCGAAGCCGGTTGCAGACGGGCCGAGATCACCTGGGTAGAAGGCACCCGTCCCTGGGCGGTCACCATGGCGTGGAAATGGCTGCGCTGCATCAGGTTATAGGCCAGGCGTGGCGGCGACACGAACCAGCCTCGGCGTTCCTCGCGATAGATCTGCCCTTGGGCCTCGAGCTGCAGCAAGGCTTCGCGCACGGTGATGCGCGTGGTGCCGAACAACTCACTAAGCTTGCGCTCGGCCGGCAACTTGCTGCCGGGGGCCAGCAATCCATGGTCAAGCTGCTCTTGCAGGACCTGGCCGATGGTTGTCACCGCTTTGGTTGTCTCAATGCGCATCAGCGTTACCTATCTGGACTAGACCAGCACTGTTTCGGGGCGGAATCGGTCATGCATCGAGCCATTTTCCATCTCTGTAAGCCTAGGCACTGCACATGACTGACAGATGACAGAACCGCCGAACGGTCGATGCTCAGCCGTGCAAATTTGCAGCCAAGTCCTTTCATATCAGCCGTTTAACCATGGTCTACGCTTAGCTATCAGTCACTGCGCGCGAACCGACTCGGTGTCGGTGCATCCACTGCCGACATCAAAATGTCACAGGGCTCGCCTACATTGGCTCAGGTATTGCTGACCTAGACCAACATAACCGCCAACACAACCGCAATCGCAGCGTTGAAAACGCCCAAAGGAGCTTCGGATGAAACAGCTTTTCCTGGCATCACTGTTAGGCTCGACCATCGCCATGTGCACCGCCGCCATGGCCGCTGATACCGATCTGAAAAAGTTGGAAGCCGCTGCGAAAGCGGAAGGCGCCGTCAACAGCGTCGGCATGCCCGATGACTGGGCGAACTGGAAAGGCACCTGGGAAGACCTGGCCAAGACCTACGGGTTGAAACACGTCGACACCGACATGAGCTCGGCCCAGGAAATCGCCAAGTTCGCCGCCGAGAAAGACAACGCCAGCGCCGACATCGGTGACGTCGGCGCGGCTTTCGGCCCGATTGCGGTCAAGCAAGACGTAGTCCTGCCCTACAAGCCAAGCACGTGGGAACAAGTGCCTGCCTGGGCCAAGGATACGGAAGGTAACTGGGCGCTGGCCTACACCGGTACCATCGCCTTCATCGTCAACAAAAAGCTGCTGCACGGTTCCGAAGTACCGACCAAGTGGGCTGATCTGAAGAGCGGTAAGTACAAGGTATCCATCGGCGACGTGAGCACCGCGGCCCAGGCTGCCAATGGCGTGCTGGCGGCGGCCCTGGCCAACGGCGGCGACGAGAAGAACCTGCAACCGGCCCTGTTGATGTTCGCCGAGCTCGCCAAGCAAGGGCGCCTGTCCATGGCCAACCCGACCATCGCCACCATGGAAAAAGGTGAGGTCGAAGTCGGTGTGGTCTGGGACTTCAACGGCCTGAGCTACAAGGCCAAGATGGCCAACCCGGATGATTACGTCGTGCTGATTCCGTCCGACGGCTCGGTCATCTCCGGCTACACCACCATCATCAACAAATATGCCAAGCACCCGAATGCCGCCAAGCTCACTCGCGAGTACATCTTCAGCGACGCTGGCCAGATCAACCTGGCCAAAGGCAACGCCCGGCCGATCCGCGCCGAGCACCTGACACTGCCGGAAGAGGTCAAGGCCAAGCTGCTGCCGAACGAACAGTACAAGCACGTGACGCCGATCAAGGACGCGGACGCCTGGGAGAAGACCTCCAAGGCACTGCCGCAGAAGTGGCAGGAAGAAGTGATCATCAATATGCAGTGAGGCGGTAGTTAGCCCGCTCGGATATCCGATGCAAATCCCTTGTGGGAGCGGGCTTGCTCGCGAAGGCGGTCTGTCAGCCAATGTCAATGTTGAGTGTCAGTCAGCCTTCGCGAGCAGGCCCGCTCCCACACAGGGGCTGCGGTGAATCCGAACTTTCTGGTTCCTGTCCGGAGTCCCGGTACCCATGAAGCACAACGTCATCCTGGTAGTGCTCGACGGCCTCAACTACGAAGTCGCCCGACATGCCATGGGACATTTGCAGGCTTACGTCAGCGCAGGACGCGCGGCTCTCTACAAACTGGAATGTGAGCTGCCAGCCCTGTCCCGCCCGCTCTATGAATGCATCCTCACCGGCGTCCCGCCCATTGACAGCGGCATTGTGCACAACAACGTCTCGCGCCTGTCGAACCAGCGCAGCGTCTTCCACTATGCCACCGAAGGCGGTTTGAGCACGGCGGCCGCGGCGTACCATTGGGTCAGCGAGCTTTACAACGCTTCACCGTTCGAGGCTGGTCGGGATCGTCACACCGACAACCCAGACCTGCCTATCCAGTACGGGCATTTCTACTGGAACGACCACTACCCCGATTCCCATCTGTTCGCCGACGCCGAACATTTGCGTCAGCGCCATTCACCGAACTTTTTGCTGGTGCATCCGATGAACATCGACGATGCCGGCCACAAGCACGGCCTCGACACCCCACAATACCGCAACAGTGCCCGTTCGGCGGACATCAACCTGGCGGTCTATCTGCAAGGCTGGCTCGACGCCGGTTACCAGGTGTTGGTGACTTCTGACCATGGCATGAACAACGACCGCTCCCATAACGGCCTGTTGGCCGAGGAACGGGAGGTACCGCTGTTCGTGCTTGGAGACAGCTTCAGCTTCGACCCCGCCGCGAAGCCCCGGCAGACCGAACTGTGCGGCACCCTCTGCCAGTTGCTCGGTGTGGCTCACGACAAACCGTATTGCCAGGAGTTGCTCAAGTGAATGCCATGACCCGCGGCAAATGGCTGGCAGCGTTGTGCCTGGTGCCCTTCGCGATTTTCTTCATCGTGTTCCAGATCGCCCCGCTGCTCTGGGTGCTGATCAACAGCCTGGAGTCGGAAGAGTTCGGTTGGGGCCTGGCCAACTTCAACAAAATCTTCAGTTCGAAGTTCTACCTGCAAGCGATCCAGCACAGCCTGGAAATCAGCTTCTGGTCCAGTGTGTTCGGGATCATCATCGCAGTGCTCGGCAGCTATTCGCTGCGCCGGGTCGATTCGAAGCTGCGCAATTTCGTCAACGCCTTCGCCAACATGACCAGCAATTTCGCCGGCGTGCCCCTGGCGTTCGCCTTCATTATTCTGCTGGGGTTCAACGGCAGCATCACCCTCATGCTCAAGCAGGCGGGAATCATCGAAGACTTCAACCTGTACTCGAAAACCGGGCTGATCATCCTCTACACCTACTTCCAGATTCCCTTGGGCGTGCTGCTGCTCTACCCGGCCTTCGATGCGCTGCGCGAAGACTGGCGCGAGTCCGCCGCGCTGCTGGGGGCCAACGGCTGGCAGTTCTGGCGGCACATCGGGCTGCCGGTGCTGACCCCCGCGCTACTAGGTACCTTCGTGATCCTGCTGGCCAACGCCCTTGGCGCCTACGCCACGGTGTACGCGCTGACCACCGGCAATTTCAACGTGCTGCCGATTCGCATCGCCGCCATGGTCTCCGGCGACATCTCTCTCGACCCGAACATGGCCAGCGCCCTGGCCGTGGTGCTGGTGGCGTTGATGACCCTGGTGACCGTCGTCCATCAGTTGCTGCTCAAGAGGAGCTACCATGTCTCGCGCTGAATCGAGCCCTGCCGGCCTCTATCATCGGGCCGTGGTGTACCTGCTGTTCGCCATCCTGTTGCTGCCCCTGGCCGGCACGCTGATCTACTCCATTGCCAGCAGTTGGTCGGCCACTGTGCTGCCCGCCGGCTTTACCTTCAAATGGTACGTGCAACTGTGGAGCGATCCACGTTTTCTCAGCGCCTTCGGCCAGTCGCTGATCGTCTGCGTCGGCGCGCTGGTGCTCTCGGTGGTGCTGATCCTGCCACTGCTGTTCGTGGTGCATTACCACTTCCCGAAACTCGACGCGCTGATGAACATCCTCATCCTGCTGCCCTTCGCGGTGCCGCCGGTGGTGTCGTCGGTAGGGCTGCTGCAACTCTATGGCTCCGGCCCGCTGGCCATGGTGGGGACACCGTGGATCCTGATCGGCTGCTACTTCACCGTCGCCCTGCCGTTCATGTACCGCGCCATCACCAACAACCTGCAAGCCATCAACCTGCGCGACCTGATGGACGCCGCTCAACTGCTCGGCGCCAGCACCTTCCAGGCGGCCTTGCTGGTGGTGTTGCCCAACCTGCGCAAGGGCCTGATGGTGGCGTTGCTGCTGTCCTTCTCCTTCCTGTTCGGTGAGTTCGTGTTCGCCAACATCCTGGTGGGCACCCGCTATGAAACCCTGCAGGTCTACCTGAACAACATGCGCAACAGCAGCGGCCACTTCACCAGCGCCCTGGTGATTTCCTACTTCTTCTTCGTACTGGTCCTGACCTGGGCGGCGAACATTCTGAACAAGGACAAAAGCCAATGAGCTACGTCAGCGTCCAACACCTGCAAAAAGGCTACGCGGGCACGCCGGTGTTCAGCGACATCAATTGCGAAATCGGCAAGGGCGAATTCGTCACTCTGCTCGGACCTTCCGGCTGTGGCAAGTCCACGCTGTTGCGCTGCATTGCCGGACTGACGGCGGTGGATGCCGGCAAGATCCTGCTGGACGGCCAGGACATCGTCCCCCTGAGCCCGCAAAAACGCGGCATCGGCATGGTGTTCCAGAGTTACGCCCTGTTCCCCAACATGACCGTGGAACAGAACGTCGCCTTTGGCCTGCGCATGCAAAAAATCCAGGCCGAAGACAGCCGCCAACGCGTGCAGGAGATCCTGCGCCTGGTGGAACTGCACGATTTCGCCACCCGCTATCCCCATCAACTCTCCGGCGGCCAGTGCCAGCGCGTTGCCCTCGCCCGCTCCCTGGTGACCCGGCCACGCCTGTTGCTGCTGGACGAACCGCTGTCCGCCCTGGATGCGCGAATTCGCAAACACCTGCGCGAACAGATCCGACAGATCCAGCGCGAGTTGGGCCTGACCACGATTTTCGTCACACACGATCAGGAAGAAGCCCTGACCATGTCCGACCGGATTTTCCTGATGAACCAGGGAAAGATCGTACAGAGCGGCGATGCCGAAACCCTTTACACTGCGCCCGTCGACGTTTTTGCCGCCGGCTTCATTGGCAACTACAACCTGTTGGACGCCGACAGCGCCAGCCGATTGCTGCAACGGCCGGTGAACAGCCGTATTGCCATCCGCCCGGAAGCCATCGAGCTGAGTCGCAGCGGCGAACCGGATGCGTTGATCCGCAGCCACAGCCTGCTGGGCAACGTGATCCGCTACCGGGTCGAGGCCCGCGGCGTGGAACTGGTGGTGGACGTGCTCAACCGTTCGGCGGCCGACCTGCATCCCGATGGCGCCCGCCTGGCGCTTTCCATCGAGCCATCGGCCCTGTGTGAGGTAGCCTGATGGTTGTGTTGATTTTGAATTTGAAACTGATCTTGAGAAGGGAAATAGGCTGATGGCCCTGGCAATTTTTGATCTGGACGAAACCCTGATCCACGGCGACTGCGCCACCCTCTGGAGCGAGCAGATGGGGCGCCTGGGCTGGGTCGATCCCGAGTCGTTCATGCGTCGCAACAACGAGCTGATGGATGCCTACAGCCACGGCAAGTTGCGCATGGAGGAGTACATGGACTTCAGCCTGGAACCCATGATCGGCCGCACCCCGGAAGAAGTCGAACATCTGGTGTCGCCCTGGGTGGAAGACTTCATCGAACCGATCATCTTCAGCGACGCCACCAAGACCATCGCCGAACACCGCAAGGCCGGCGACCGGATCCTGGTGATCTCGGCCTCGGGCACGCATCTGGTCAAGCCGATTGCCGAGCGCCTGGGTATTGATGAGATCCTGGCGATCGAGCTTGAAGTGGCCCATGGGGCCTACAGCGGCAAAACCGTGGGCACCCTGACCTACCGTGAGGGCAAGATCGCGCGGTTGCTGGACTGGCTGGACGCAGAGGAAGAAAACCTGGAGGGGGCGAGCTTCTACTCCGACTCGCGCAATGACCTGCCGCTGTTGCAACGGGTGGACCACCCCCATGTGGTGAACCCGGACCCGGTGTTGAAGGCCCACGCCGAACTGGCGGGGTGGCCAATTCACAGCTGGAAATAAGCCGACGTTCACCGGGGGAGCACGGAGCAGCGGCTCTCATGGCATCTGCTCAATAAGGCACGGCATACAGCGCACCGGTCACGCTGCTTTCGCCAGGTAATGCACAGGCGAGCGCTTGGCTGTTTTCAGCATGATAGTAAGTGTAATAACCCGCCGGACAAACGCCGCCATGCTCACCGAGCCAATATCTACCACGCGGTAGCGGGAAAGGTCGGGCATACAGGTTCTCCAGCGTCTGGAACTGCCCGCTGCTGTTGATCAGGTATCCGCCGACGGTTCCCAGCCATTGATGGAAAGCCGCAAGACTAGTGAAGGTGCCGGGCACTACGACCCCCAGCAGCCAAGTGTTGCTGACCTGAGCCGTATACGTTGCCGACTGCACCGGCGTGCTCGAATCAGATACGGTGATCACCGCACTACCACGTCTGATTCCTGTCACCTGACCGTTGCCCGAGACCGTCGCCACTTGGGTATTACTGGATGTGTACCGATACGGTGGAGTGCCGCCCACTGCCCGGCGGATCGCGGTGTTGCCGGGTGCCTCAACTCCCGTCGCGGGCCAGGAAGCGAAGATTCTGAAGCCATCCAATGCCAACGGCGTTCGGTCTATGGACAGTGGTCCGCCGGGGAAAAATGCCTGGTCGGCGCTGCGATAGCCAAATCTCGCGTCGCCCGTCGTTGTCGTGGGTAGCGTCAAGATAATAATCGGCAGCCATCGGTCGGTTTCAGCGTAGAAATCACGCTGATATTGCTGGGCACCAGGCAAACCACCCGAAGTGTAGAAAAGCGCTTCGATCGGTAAGTCGCGGCCTGCATTCTGTTCCCAGGTGGCCAGGCGTAATTCGTTCTGGATCGGGCCAAGGACCGGATCGCTACTGCCCAATGTTCGCGCCTCAAGACTGGTGTGAAACGCACGCGCCGCAGCCGTACCCAGTGACGCACGCACATTGAAACCGCATTGGTGAGGTGGCCGTTGCGTCGACTCAACGGATTGAAAATGCGCCAGCCACTGGGTTGCGGTGGTGATCCCCTGGGATTGGCATTCCCGGCTTATGTCCGGATACGTGTAGTACTGTCCACAACCTTTATCGTCCCTATCGAATGTCCAAGCGTCCACGGGAAATGAACACAGGACCTCTGGCTGAACCGCTGTCTGTCCGGAATCCTGGTAAGGGCGAAAGATGAAGCCATTGTTATAGCCATAGACCAGCTTGGTGAATTTCGAATCCTCCCGCAGATACGAGAAGGACACACCGCCGCTTGCCACTGAAAAATGGCTGGGGTTCCAGAAATAATAGGACGTGGAGGGCTTTGTTCCCCTGAACACAACCCCCGAACACAAGTACGCTGGCAAGTTGGAACCGCAATCGAATACTTTTTTATGATAGCGAGCGGTCAGATTGATCGCTGTCACCCTGCCTATTTCATCAGCATCATTCGCGTGCAGCTGTTGTAGATGCTGGGAAGTCGCGCTGCATCCCAGCAACAGCGCAATACCGAAGGCTATGGGCAGTATTTTCTTTACTGTTATTGAGAGCAACATGGCTCGACTCCACTCAGGCGATACTGGGGTCGATTAGATGCGCGAACGCCGGGCCTGCCTACTGTCAGGAACGACAGTTCGGACAGTTGTCTGGTCAATGAAAACGCTTGCGTGCCGCTGTGGTGCGAAACCTTGTGGGAACCGAGCTTGCTCACGATAGTGTCGGCCCCCTCGGCATCGATATTGACTGTGCTGCCGCCATCGCGAGCAGGCTCGCTCCCACAGTTGTTCGAGGCATTCACGAAAGCAGCGTCCAAACGCCGATTCCTTGTGGGAGCGAGCCTGCTCGCGATGGCGGTGGGTCAGTCAACCGGGATGCCAAGGGGGCCGATCCTATCGCAAGCAAGAATCGGTGGAATTGGACATCAACGTCCCTCGCTACTTGAACCGGGTAAAGGCCTTGGCAAGTTCCAGAAGGGTCTTTTCGTCCTGCTTGTCCATATCACCGTCGCCATCGGTGTCGGTCTTGACGTTGACCGTATCGTAGGCGCCGTTCTTTTTTGAAGCCGAGAGAAAGGTCGCGAACTGCAAGGTCTTGCCTTTATAGAATTCCAAGAGAATTTCAGGTGAGCTGTCGCCGACAATATCTTCTTTGGACAGGCGGAGTTCTTTTTTGGCCATCACAACACCTCTTCTGCTAGTGAAACTACCCGCGAGAGATCCATTGCTCTCGAATGCTGGTATTTAGAAGGGCTGGCTCTGCAACGTCTACTGTCAGACCTGACAGGGTGTATATCCATCTACTGTCAGGAATGACAGTAGACGCAGCGCCGCATCCGCCACCTAATATTCAGGTGCGTGGAGGAATACAAAAAAATGAAAAAACTGTTCTTTGCAATTATCGGTAGTTTATTGTCGATGGGTTGTTCGGTCCTGGCACTCGCACAACCTCTCGAAGGGCACGCGATGGCAACCGAACTACGCCGTCGATATGCAGACACCCGAGCAGACTGCGGCACGGTCAACAGGCCGGCTTTCCTGTGCTCGGGGATTATATTGCGCGGCACCAATCATGCGGAGGGAAAACCCTATGATGTCTGGGACCCCAGCGACACGGCGGTGCGTGTAGGAGGCACTTCATTTTCTTATTTACGTTCGGACTTCAATATAAAGCGCCTCGCCTATACCTATGACAAGGGCTATATTTTTTTCCCTAAACTGGAGGCGCCAGCGGATAAAATCTCGATTGAGATCCTGTGCTTTTTCCCTCTCGACGGCGCATCGGATCTGCGTTCCAACAAAGGCTGTGGTGCCCATAAGGACTATCCCGACGTCAGTGTCCCCTGTGGCTTGCAAGGCATCAATACCGCCGAACAGTGGGCTGCCCATTTCGTACAATACCCCTACGGACAGCAACGTTGTGGCTTTGACGTTAGTAAGTCGTCTGCCGTACCAACGGCACCGGTTTTTTATCAGAGTTTATTGACCGCCCCCTTGGTACTCTCCATCGCCTACGACGTACCCAACGACATGAAACTGGAGACCTGGACTCCTGGTATTCCTGGAAAATTGCCGATTGAAGCGTTCATGTATACCCGTGACACGGGTATTGCTTCCGTGCAACACGACCAGAAACGCTTCCATGAGTTGACCGGCATTGTTTTACCCATTATTCGCATCACCCTGGCCAGCACTTACCAAGGGCAAGCGACATTTGAGTACCGCGAGGACGATCAAGCCATTCTTCCTGAGCCACAAGCCAAGCCCGAGCCCAAAGTACTCAAAACGTATGACGCGGCGGGCAATCACTTGAGAATGAGCGACATCTATACCGACGATCACGTCGATGTGGAAATTCCCCAATACCCAGGCATGGATGGCACCGATACCATCAGGGCCCGCTGGCAAGGTCGGGTCAGATACAACAGCAACATTATCGAGGTGGGCAATCCCCCTGGAAAAAGACGGATCCCGATTCCACGCCTGGAGGTCGTCGACAATATCGGCCGATCGGTTGAGGTCAGCTACTCAGTCAAGGAAAAAGGCGTCGGTGAAACGATAGAGTCCGAGAAACTGACCCTGCATATCGACCCTCAGGCGATTCATCCATTACCCGCGCCCAGTTACTCGGCCTCCAAAGTCACCGTGAACTACGGCGGCCAGACCGGCTATTCCGTCAGGGTTCGCTGGGCTGGGGTGACGACCCGGGACACGGAAACACAGGATGTGAAGACCGGCGAAGCCAACGTGTTCGATATTCCCAGTGCCTGGATAACCGAAAACACTGGAAGACCGGTCCTTATCAACTACTCCATCGTTCGTAAAAACAGTGGCGAACAGCGGATGTTCTCTGGGGTGTTAAGGATGACTCCGTAGTCAACGCGGCGCGCATCCAGGTATCCGACAGATGGTGCGCCTTCTTACTTTGACCTGTTATTTCTGACAGTAGACGCAATGCTGTGTCCGCAGGTTAATACACTCCACGTCTGATCAACTCGACACTTCTTCCACGACGGGAGCCCTCATGGACAAGCGCCTTGAACGGTGGACTTATATCAACGCTAGCATAAAGATATTAACGGCCCTCACGCTCGCCGTATTACTTGGTTGCGCAACTCAATCAGCCTCACCACCCGCCGTCCTTCAGACGTCTAACATTTATGAGCACTCCGGTGAGGAAACCGCCAGAAACCTGACCACGGCTTATCACAATACCGCCACCGACTGCGGAACCCCCACTACACCGGCCTTTCTTTGCTCAGGCGTAACGCTACGCATCACTAAAACCAGTAATAATTATGATCCCTGGGATCATAGCGACTTCTCAAGAACGACCGACGCGGTCTCTTTTTCCTATTTAAGAGCCGATACGAAATTTGTCCGCGCGCCCTGGAATGGGGCCAACGGTTTTATCTTCTACCCTTATTTCAGCGCCCCAGCGGAAAAAATCAGACCAGAAGTCATTTGTTACTTTCCACTCGACGGCGCTACTTTTTATCGAGACGCGGCGGGACAGTACGGATGCAGGGACAGCATTGTTCCTCCATACGTGTTCCCTACCAGTAAACCTTGTCGAGAACAAAATGTGACCACCGCGGAGCAGTGGGTGGCTCACTATCAATCGGTTCCTCAATCCAGGAATCCAACGGTGCACTCTTGTGCCTTTATGGTGGAAAGTAACCTGGGCTCTGAAGCAGTAAACGCCTTCAATCAAGCCATCCGGGTACGCTCCTTGATTCCCACCGTAGCCTTCGGAGACCACAACGAACTTCGAATCAAAGCCTGGCCTGAGAATCAGCCAGGGGTATTGCCGATTCAAGCCTTCTTCTATCTCGGCGCCGGGCTGGCAAATGCCCGAATCGACCAACAGAAATATTACGACCGCACCGGAGGCATGGTGGTCCCAATCATTCGCCTGACTTTACCCAGCACCCCCTCGGAGGACGCCACGTTTGTCTATGATGTCGCGGACCAGGCTGTGCTTCCCTCCCACAAGCTTAAACCCAGCGTTCCCAAAACATATAACGCAGCGGGCGACCATCTGAAAATGAGCGACATCTACACCGACGCGCATGTGGATGTTGAAGTACCTCACTACACCGGTATGCATGCAACCGATACCATCAGGGTGCGCTGGCAAGGCCGGGTCAACTACAACAGCGGGATAGTAGAGGTGGGCGACCCGCCCGGGAAAAGATTGATCCCGATCCCTCGTCTGGAAGTCGTCGACAATATCGGTCGATCTATCCAGGTCGGCTACTCAGTCAAGGAGAAAGGTGTTGGTGAGACGATAGAGTCGGCAAGATTGACGCTGCATATCGACCCGCAAGCGGTGGATCCATTACCGGCACCGAGTTATTCCAACTCGAAGGTTAGCGTGAACTACGGCGGTGAGACAGGCTACACCGTCAGGGTTCGTTGGGCCGGTGTCACAACCCACGATACTGAAAGCCAGGATGTGACGTCCGGTCAAGCCAACGTTTTTGACATCCCCAGTGCCTGGATATCCGAAAACAGCGGAAAAACCGTTCTGATCAACTACTCGATTGTCCGTAAAAACAGCAACGAGCAACGAATGTTCTCCCAGGTCCTGAGGGTTAACCTATAGGTCAACCCTTTAGCAGTGTTTTCCACATTCAGGCAGCACGTGCAAGCCTGGGCGCGACGCCCCAGAATCAGCTCAGGCTCTCATCAATCACTAACACCAACTTCCCTGACACCTTGTTACTCGCCAGCTCAGCAAACGCCGCTTCGGCATCCTTGATCGCAAACGTTCTGGCCAACTGCGGATTCAGGCGTTGATCGGCAAACAACGGCCACACGTGTTGCCTCAACTCGCTGATCAAGTCGGCCTTGAATTGCTCATCGCGGCTGCGCAGGGTCGAGCCGAGCAGTTGGATTCGCTTGCCCAGCACCTGGGCTAGATCGAGTTCAGCCATGCGCCCGCCCATCAGCCCGATCAACACCCAACGCCCGTCAACTGACAAAAGTTTCACATTGAGTTTGGCATAGCTGGCGCCCACCGGATCGAGGATTACGTCAAAGGGCGCGAAGTCGTTCAAGCGCTCTATGTCATCAGCCCGCACCACACCACCCTGGGCTCCCAACGCCTGGCAATAAGCCAGCCGATCCGCCGAACCGACACTGACCCAGCATGGGTTGCCGAACGCCTTGCACAGTTGGATCGCAGCGGAACCGACGCCACTGGCTCCGGCGTGCAGCAGCACCTTCTCCCCCGGCTTGAGGCCTGCCAGCTTGAACAGATTCAGCCACGCAGTGCTGTAGACCTCAGGCAGCGCGGCCGCTTCAGCCAACGACAGGCCCTCGGGCACCGGCAGTACGTGCCCGGCATCGACCACCACTTCCTCGGCCATGCCGCCGCCGGCGAGCAAGGCACACACGCGGTCGCCCACCTGCCAGGCCGAGCCCGGCCCAACCTCGCTGATGACCCCGGAACACTCCAACCCTAGAACGTGGCTGGCCCCGGGAGGCGGCGGATAAAGTCCGGCTTTCTGCAATAAATCGGCCCGATTCAGGCCGGCAGCCGCCACACGAATGCGAACTTGCCCTACATCGCACGTAGGACTTGGCTCATCAGCCCATACCACTTGGCCTTCAACGCCTTGCAATGCTTTCACGGTGCCTCCATAGTGAGTCTCGACTGGGCCCGCTGCTGTAACGCCGGGCTTTCTTGCATTTTGCGCCCGGGCCACATGGAACCGGCGACTTCAAAGACGGCCTAATATGCGTTATCAATTGTCCCTGCGTCGAATCAGTATGAAGCACCTGTTCCCCAGCACCGCCCTCGCGCTTGTCATTGGCCTCGGTCTGTTGCCAATGTCGAGCGATACGTTCGCAGCCAACAGCTGGGACAAGCTTCAACCCGATCGCGACGAGGTGATTGCCAGCCTTAATGTCGTGGAGTTGCTCAAACGTCATCATTACAGCAAGCCACCGCTCGATGACGCGCGCTCGATCATCATCTATGACAGCTACCTGAAGCTGCTTGATCCGTCGCGCAGCTATTTCATGGCCAGCGACATTGCAGAATTCGACAAGTGGAAAACCCAGTTCGATGATTTCCTCAAGAGCGGCGACCTGAACGCCGGGTTTGTCATCTACAAGCGTTACCTGGACCGCGTGAAGGCGCGCCTGGATTACGCCATTGCCGAGCTGAACAAAGGCGTCGACAAGATCGATTTCAGCACCAAGGAAACCCTGCTGGTCGACCGCAAGGACGCCCCTTGGCTCAAAAGCACAGCCGAACTCGATGATCTGTGGCGCAAGCGCGTCAAGGACGAAGTGCTGCGCATGAAGATCGCCGGCAAGGACCCCAAGCAGATCCAGGAAACCCTGACCAAGCGCTACAAGAACCAATTGGCTCGCCTGGAGCAGACTCGCGCCGAAGACATCTTCCAGGCGTACATCAACACCTTCGCCATGTCCTACGACCCGCACACCAATTATCTGTCGCCGGATAACGCGGAAAACTTCGACATCAACATGAGCCTGTCCCTGGAAGGCATCGGCGCGGTCCTGCAAAGCGATAACGACCAGGTGAAAATCGTGCGCCTGGTACCGGCGGGCCCGGCCGACAAGACCAAGCAGGTCGGCCCGGCGGACAAGATCATCGGTGTCGCCCAGGGCAACAAGGAAATGGTCGACGTGGTCGGCTGGCGCCTGGACGAAGTGGTCAAGCTGATCCGTGGTCCAAAAGGCTCGGTGGTGCGCCTGGAAGTCATTCCGGCCAGCAATGCGCCGAACGACCAGACCAGCAAGATCGTGGCCATCACCCGTGAAGCGGTGAAACTGGAAGAACAGGCCGCGAAGAAGTCGATCCTCAACCTGAAACAGGACGGCAAGGACTACAAGCTCGGCGTGATCGAGATCCCGGCCTTCTACCTGGACTTCAAGGCGTTCCGCGCCGGGGATCCGGATTACAAGAGCACCACCCGCGACGTCAAGAAGCTGCTGACCGAGCTGCAGAAGGACAAGGTCGACGGCGTCGTCATCGACTTGCGCAACAACGGTGGCGGCTCCTTGCAGGAAGCCACCGAGCTGACCAGCCTGTTCATCGACAAGGGCCCTACCGTGCTGGTACGCAACGCCGATGGCCGGGTCGATGTACTCGAAGACGAAAACCCGGGCGCGTTCTACAAAGGGCCGATGGCCTTGCTGGTCAATCGCCTGTCGGCGTCGGCCTCGGAGATTTTTGCCGGTGCCATGCAGGACTACCACCGGGCGTTGATCATCGGCGGCCAGACCTTCGGCAAGGGCACCGTGCAGACCATCCAGCCGCTGAACCACGGCGAACTGAAACTGACCCTGGCCAAGTTCTACCGGGTGTCCGGCCAGAGCACCCAGCACCAGGGCGTGCTGCCTGACATCGATTATCCGTCGATCATCGACACCAAGGAAATCGGCGAAAGCGCCCTGCCCGAAGCCATGCCGTGGGACACCATCCGGCCGGCGATCAAACCGGCGGTGGACCCGTTCAAACCGTTCCTGGCCCAGCTCAAGTCCGATCACGACGCCCGCACTTCCCAGGATGCCGAGTTCGTGTTCATTCGCGACAAGCTGGCCCTGGCGCAGAAATTGATGCTGGAAAAAACCGTCAGCCTCAACGAAGCCGACCGTCGCGCCCAGCATGCAGACATCGAGGCCAAGCAACTGGCGATGGAAAACCTGCGTCGCAAGGCCAAGGGCGAAGAGCCGCTCAAAGAGCTGAAGAAAGAAGACGAAGACCTGATTACCGAGCCGGAAAAGACCAAGCCGGAAGACGATGCGTACCTGAGCGAGACCGGGCGAATTCTGCTGGATTACCTGAAACTCAATACAGCCGTCGCCAAGCAGGGATGATGGCCATTTAATGGTAAATCTCGTCGGAATGTCATCAAACTGACATCAGTCTGTCGTGAAATACAGGACTGGGCGCCCCATACGGCGCCCGGTCCTTTTTTTATCGCCAGAGATCGCCATGACCACGACCGAACAGCTGAGTGCGTTGAGTTCAATCCTGACTCAAAGCGGTTTGCACAGTCTGTTCCAACCGATCGTGTGCCTGTCCGAACGGCGCATCCTGGGTTACGAAGCCTTGACCCGCGGGCCATCCAACAGCCCCTTGCACTCGCCCATCGCCTTGCTCTCCGTGGCCCGCCAGGCCGGACGCCTCAGTGAACTGGAACTGGCCTGCCGACGCAGCGCCTGCCAACGTTTCAACGAGCAGCAACTGCCGGGCAAGCTGTTCCTCAATGTCTCGCCCGAGTCGCTGCTGGAGTCGGCGCACCAGACCGGACGCACTTTGCAACTGCTGCAGGACTTCGGCATCCCACCCAGCCAGGTGGTGATCGAACTGACCGAACAGACCCCCATCGATGATTTCCAGCTCCTGCAGAATGCGCTGCACCATTACCGGGCCATGGGTTTCTCCATCGCCCTGGACGACCTTGGCGCCGGTTATTCGAGCCTGCGGCTGTGGTCCGAACTGCGTCCTGAATATGTGAAGATCGACCGGCACTTCATCGACGGCATTCACCAGGATGCCCTCAAGCGCGAATTCGTCGGCTCGATCCTGAAGATCGCCCGGACGTCACGTTCCCAAGTGATTGCCGAGGGTATAGAACTGCCGGAAGAGCTGGCGGTGCTGATGGAAATGGGCGTCGATCTGGTTCAGGGCTACCTGCTCGCCCGCCCCCAGGAACAGCCGTCACGGGATGCCAAGGCGCTGATGCCCCGGCAGGACAGCGGCGCGGTGCCGTTAAGCGATGAGATCAACGACCTCAGCGCCCTGCTCAACGAACAACCGGCCATGTCCCATGACACCCCCACGGCACGGGTCCTGGACGCCTTTCGGCGCCAGGCCAACCTCAACTCCCTGGCCGTGCTGGACAACCAGAACCGCCCCTGCGGCATCGTCCACCGCCATTCGCTCTCGGACGCCTTGCTCAAACCCTTCGCCACCGACCTGTTCGCCCGCAAACCCATCAGCCGCCTGATGAGCGATGATTTCCTGGCCGTGGAACTGAGCCAGTCGCTGCAGCAAGTCAGCCGCCTCATCACCAGCCGCGCCCGGCAACGCATCGAAGAAGACTTCATCATCACCCTCAACGGTCACTACCTGGGACTGGGCCGGGTGATCGACGTGCTCAAGCTCATCACCGAACTGAAGATCCAACAGGCCCGCTACGCCAACCCGCTGACCCTGCTGCCGGGCAACGTCCCGATCCAGCAATGCCTCACCCGCCTGCTGCAACAGCGACAGGAAGCGGTGATCTGCTACGTCGACATCGACAGCTTCAAACCCTTCAACGATATCTATGGCTACGGCCGGGGCGACGAAGTCCTGCTGTGCCTGGCCCAATGCCTGAACGAACGCATCGATCCCAGCCGCGACTTCGTCGGCCACATCGGTGGCGACGACTTCCTGCTGGTCCTCGGCCCGGAAGACTGGCGCAAGCGCCTGAATCAACTGCTCAGCGACTTCCAGACCCATTGCCGCCGGTTCTATCGGCCGGAGCATCTGGAGGCTGGGTGCTTCACGGCGTTGAACCGGCAGGGGGTTCGGCAGGAGTTCGCGTTGTTATCGTTGTCGATTGGGGTGGTGCATCTGAGGTCGGACGCGTGTGGAGGGCTGGATGCGAGCCAGTTGGCGGAACTGGCTTCGCAGGCTAAGCATCATGCGAAGGAGATTTTGGGGGGCAGTCTCTATTTGATTGATGGTTTGGCTGAGCGGGAGCCTGTCGTGGAGTCAAGTTTATCGGTGTAAGAGCGAGCGTCCTGAGGACAGACAGCCATGCTGCACACACGACTAGCGATACCCGTGGCGAGGGCCCTTGTTCCTCGCCACAAAAGCAATTCGTGGTGTGCTGATAGGCAGTAGAGAACCGCTGTGTGCGGCTTATATCCGCAGCAAATCGATGCAGCTGTGACAGCTTGCCGACATCGCCTGCCCTAAGAACTTCCGTGTCAGATTCAGCCAGGAAGGCGTTAAGGACTTGCTCAACGGTTTCGTGTTCGGCTGACCAGGTCTTGGTGGAAATGAGCGCCAAAAAATTATGTAACTCGTGAAAGCGGTCATTTTAATCCATCAGTCCAGTGGGTCTTTTTAGAGCAGAGTATTTGCTATGCAAGGATATCTGCACATCCATTTGGCAAGCTACTGCTGGTCTACCAAGTTGATGGGTCTTCTTGGGCCGCTGCCTTGAGATCATCTTTCCAAACTTCCTTTGCAAGCACAAACACATCTTGGAGAAACTCTCGAGAACTCTTTAAGTTATACCATTCGCCACGAGGCCAACTGCCAGCGCAATCATCATCTATTTCAAACAACGCCTGAAAATCATAGTTCGGATCCTTAAGCGCTTCCTCGAGATACGCTACCAGTACATATTTGTGCCTATACGACAGACACGCTAAATCAAGAGCATATTTAGTAATCAGTTCGAAGCGGTCATGCTTATCATTGGGATCGTACGTCCCCAACGCTACACCTCTTGTTTCCTCTCGATCGTAGACATCGAACTGACCGATAAACCACATAAGATCAGGCACAAACTGCTCATTTAAAAAAGGATCTTTCAACATTATTTTCTCTCCGCAGGAAATCCGGTATACGGCACGCCCTGTTTATCGAACTTTACTTCAAACCAATTTAGGTTTTCGTTCAACTTGGGATTCTGTTTATCCTTCTTATTCGGCTTGTACCCACGCCCTGCTCCGGGCAACTCGAGTCTTACTATTCTATCTTTTTTGTGATCCAGACCTGTAAACGGATCCAATCCAAGCCCTCCTCTGGTCATAGCCTTATTTAGTGCATTTAAATGAACGCGCCAATTGCTGAACTGGGAGCTTAAACTCCCACTCGCGCCTTTTGGAATTTCGCCCGTATGCGGATTTGCACCGTTAATTGCCCTCTGTTTGAGCGCAGTATCTGATATTTCTGACCCATGCTTTTCAACGGTATGCATGCCGTATTCATTTTCCATTCGAATGACACGTCGCTTGGCATTCGCCTCCGCTAACTCATCAATCCGAGCCCGCCGCTGCTCCGCCGTCATCGGCAGCTGCGGCTCCCCCTCATCCACCCCAACCTTGGCAGCCGGATCCTGCTCCCCAACCGCCGGTTTGCAGGTACCCGCGCCCGGGCAATCCACCAACCCCAACGGATCCACCCACCCCGTCGGGTTCAGGGTGTACCGGTACCCATTGAGCCCACCCGCCAGTTTGCTCGGGTCAGGCGTCAGGTAGCGGCCCGTTTCCGGATTGTAGTAGCGGTGCCGGTTGTAGTGCAGGCCGCTTTCCAAGTCATGGTATTGGCCCTGGAAGCGCAGCGGTTGTTCCAGTTGTTCGCCGCCGCCGTGCTCGATCGCACGGACCTTGCCGTAGCCGTGGTAGCGCGCCAACCAGACAATCTGGCCGCCGTAGTTGGTCAGTTCCTGGGGTGTGCCCAGGTGGTCGAGGTGGTAGTAGAACGGGCACGCGTTGAGGCCTTTGCCGTCGAGCAGTGCCAGCGGCCGGAAGGTGCCGGGTTCGTAGAGGTAGCTGCGGTGGTGCTGGCGGCTGCTTTCGGCGACGAGTTGGTCGCCTTGCCAGAAGAATTCGGTGGTCACGCCGTCCACGGTCTTGCTGATGCGTCGGCCGAAGGCGTCGTAGCGGTAGGACGTTTCGCGGCCGTCCGCCGTGGTGACGCCGATCAGGCGATGTTGGCTGTCGTAGCGGTATTCGGTGACGAGGACCTGGGCCTTGCCGCGGCGTTCGCGGATCAGGTTGCCGAAGGCGTCGTAGTCGTAGTGGCGGTCGCCCTCCATCAGCAGGCGGTTGCCCTTGAGGGTGGTCGGGCCGGGGCGGTCCTGCATCAGCAGGTTGCCGGCCGGGTGGTGGGCGAAATGTTCCGCTGGATCGGTGTGGGCATATTCGATCCGGGTCAGGCGGTCGAGCGGGTCGTACTGGTACTCGCGTCGCCCTCGACGGCTGTCGGAAAGCGCGGCGAGGTTGCCCTTGGGGCTGTAGGCATAATCGCGCCAGAACAAGGTCTGCTGGTTTTGCAGCACGGTGTGGGCCTTGAGCCGGCCCTGTTCGTCGTGTTCGTACTGGCTGAGCAGCAGCCCCTGTCGGCGCTGGTGTTCGCGGCCGCCGCGCAGTTGGTGTTCGGTGAGGCGGGTGCCGTTCAGGTCGATGGCGGTCAGTGCGCCGCCCGGGGCGTGGTGGTAGTCGACCTTGCTGTTGTCCGGCAGGCGCAGGTGATTGAGTCGCCCGCAGGCGTCGTAGCCATAGCGCAGGGTGCCCCAGCCCTGGTGCTCGGTGATCAGCCGGTCCTGGGTGTCGTATTCGAAGGCCAGCGGATGGTCGCTACCGTCATCGACATCAACCAGCCGACCCAGCCCGTCGTAGCGGTACTGGATCGTCTGGCCGTCGGGCAGGGTCTTGATCAGCAGGCGTCCGGCTGTGTCGCGCTGGTAGGCGGTGACAAGCTGACTGCCGTCGGCACCGAACTCGGTTTTCTCCAGCAAATGCCCATTGAGGTCGTAGGCATAGGCGGTGCGTTGGCCGTCGAAGCCGATTTGCTGTCGGATCAGGCCGCTGGG
>NZ_VIUG01000021.1:0-106539 GCF_007828255.1 Pseudomonas sp. SJZ078
CCTGGTCATCAACGCCATGACCCTCGGCAACGCCGGCGGCACCGTCAACGCCCAGCATGCCCTGAGCTTCACCGGCACCACTCTGGACAACACCGACGGCCAGCTGATTGGCAACGCCGCCGTGACCCTCGACCTGCTCGGCGCCCTCACCAACACCAACGGCAAGATCGCCAGCGTCGGCCCGCTGCGGGTCGAGCGTGCCACACAGATCACCAACCAGGGCGGCCAGATCGCCAGCCAGGGCCTGCTGACCCTGCTCACCGCCGGCCTGGACAACCGCAACCGCGGCACTGTCGCGGCCAATGATCAACTTGTCCTGACCGCTACAGGCACGGTGCAGAACGACGCCGATGGCCTGATCTACAGCCAGAACAGCGGCGTGCAGATCGACGCCGCCAGCCTCACCAATGGCAAAGGCACCGTGCAGAGCCAGGGCGCCATGACCCTGACCGTCGCCAACGACCTCGACAACCAGAGCGGCCGCCTCCAGGCCAAGGCCGCTGACCTGATGGTCGTTGCCCGCAACCTGGACAACCGTGGCGGCGTACTCGCCAGCCTGCAGGGTCTGCTGACCACCCAACTGAGCGGCGTGCTGAAAAACGGCTACGACCTGAACAACAACCACCAGGGCGGCATCACCCAGGCCCAGCGCCTGAACCTGATCGCCCTGGGCGGTATCGACAACTACGGCGGGCGCATCTCGGCCCAGACCGGCGACGCCACCGTCACCACCCGCAACTTCGACAACCGCAACGGCGGGCTGTATGCCAAGGGCAAGGTCAGCGTTACCGGCAACGATTTCGATAACAGCGGCGACAACGACGGTCAGATTGCCGGTAGCCAGATCGATCTGGATTTGACCGGGGCATTGAACAACCGGCTGGGCATCATCGAGAGTGACAGCACCCTGGCGATCAAGGCAGCGAGTCTGGATAACCAGACGGGGCAGTTGCGGGCATTGGGTAGTAGTGGCAAGACCGAGTTTCAGATTGGTGGGTTGTTTGACAACCGCAACGGTACTCTGGAAACCGCCAACACTGATCTGACGCTTGGTGCTGCCAGTTTCCTCAACACCGGTGGCAGCCTGCTGCACGTAGGCACCGGGCTTTTCGACATTTCCACCGCCAACGTCACCGGCGCTGGCGGCACGCTCGTCACCCGTGGCGGCCTGACCATCAGCACCGACACGTGGAGCAACAGCGGCGTCATCCAGGCCGGGCGCCTGAACGTCAACGTCAACAACTTCACCCAGACCGCCAGCGGTCAACTGTTGGCCTCCGACAGTTTCACCGGCAGCGGCGTCAACTGGTTCAACGAAGGCCTGCTTGCCAGTAATGGCAGCGTCAACATCGGCCTGAGCGGCGCCTACTGGGGCGCTGGTCGCCTGAGCAGCCAGGGCACCCTGGTACTTGGCGCTGCGCAAGTGAGCCTCAACAGCGTCAATTCCAGCATCGCCGGCGGCGGCAACACCACCCTCAATGTCAGCGGTCAACTGGACAACGCCGGCCGGCTGACCTCCGCCGCCAACCTGGTGGTCAACGCCGGTGGGATAAACAATTTCGGGACGTTGGGCAGCGCTCAGGGGCTGACCGTCACGACCGGTTTGCTGACGAACAATCAAGGGTTGATCTTCAGCGGTGCCGACATGGGCCTGCGGGTCGACACACTGAACAACCTCGACGCCAATATTTACAGCCTCGGCAACCTCAGCGTTGATCGCAACGGCCAGGGCGCGCTGGCGAGCAGCATCCTCAACCGGTCCGGCTCGATCCAGAGCGACGCCAGTATGAGCCTGGCGGCCAGCACGATTCAGAACATCCGCACCTTGTTGACCGTGGGCAACGGCGGTATTTATACCGCCAAAATCTACGAAATCGCTTGTATCGAGGGCTATAACGCCGGGGATTGCAGCGGCAAGCAGAACCATGTCTGGGAGTTGCTGCAACGCGAGAAAACCGAAGTCACTGCAGCCAGCGCGGCTTCCAGCATTACAGCGGGTGGCAACCTGACCCTGCGTGGCGGCAATCTGCTGAACCAGAGCAGCACCATTGCCAGCGGCGGCAACCTGAGCGCGTCCCTGGCCAACCTGACCAACAGCGGCGTCGAAACGGGTGAAACCGAAACCTCGCGGACTTACATGTCCGAACGGACCCGAAATGCAGGTGGCTGGTACAGCGCGGCGAGCAACTTCAACAACCAGTACTGGTTCGAAAGCGCGGGTTACAACGCCAACAACCTGGGCGGCATCGAAGGGGGCATCGCTAATTTCATCGGCATGACCGAAACGGAGCTTGGGCAATTTCGCAAGACCACCCAACTCGCCGGCGGCGACCAAAGCTACGCAGCCGTAATCCAGGCCGGTGGCGCGGTCAACATCTCGACCCAGAACAACATCGACAACAGCGTCGTACGCCCGGGCTACAGCTACATTGGTAGCGGCCCACGCACCAGCACGGCGGCGGCAGGCAGCCAATACTCGACCCGCATCACCCTCAACCAGCAACTGCCCCCCAACCTGGCGCAACAGCAGGTCAACCCGGTCGCCTTGCCCGGTTTCAGCCTGCCCACCGGCCAAAATGGCTTGTTCCGCCTGAGCGGACAGGATGGCAGCGCTCCGGCCAGCAGCGGTCCACAAAGCTGGACCCTGGGCACCGTAAGCCTGACTCCGGCCCAGAGTCAGCAGACACCGCCCACTGGCCAGGCGAGCACCTTCGACACCAGCGCTACCGTGGCAGGGACCTTGCCCGGCCGTAGCGCCGACTTCACGCTCAACCGCGTCCAGGGGCTGCCTACCAGCACCGTGGCGGCCAACCCGCACAAATACCTGATCGAAACCAATCCGGTGCTTACCGACCTCAAGCAGTTCATGAGTTCGGACTACCTGCTCCAAAACCTCGGCTACGACCCGGACCAGAGCGCCAAGCGCCTGGGCGACGGCCTCTATGAGCAGACCCTGATCCAGCAAGCCGTGGTCGCCCGCACCGGCCAGCGTTTCATCGACGGCCAGACCTCCAACGAGGACATGTTCAAGTACCTGATGAACAACGCCATCGCCAGCAAACAGGAACTCGGCCTGTCGCTGGGCGTGAGCCTCTCCTCCGAACAAGTCGCGGCCCTGACCCATGACATCGTCTGGATGGAAAACGTCGAGGTTAACGGCGAGCAAGTGCTGGTGCCGGTGCTGTACCTGGCCAACGCCAACAACCGCCTGGCCGCCAATGGCGCGTTAATCCAGGGCGCCGACGTCACCCTGATCGCCGGCAAGGACCTGAGCAATGCCGGCACCCTGCGCGCCAGCAACAACCTGTCGGCCAAGGCCACCAACGACCTGGTCAACAGCGGTCTGGTGGAAGCCGGCAACCGCCTCGACCTGCTGGCGAGCAACAACCTCGTCAACAAGGCCGGCGGCATCATCGTCGGACGCGACGTCACGCTTACCGCCACCAACGGCGACGTGATCAACGAACGCACCGTCACCACCCACGAAAGCGACAGCGGCTACCGCAGCGAACGCACCGACTTCATCGACAGCGCCGCCCGCATCGAAGCCGCCAACAACCTGACCCTCAACGCCGGGCGTGACATCAACAACGTCGGTGGGGTACTGAAAAGCGGTGCCGACACGGCCCTGAGCGCCACCCGCGACATCAACCTCACCTCGGCCGAACGCATCGCCGGCGGAACGCGCGGGCTGCATCGCGACGAAACCATCATCCAATATGGCTCCAGTCTGGACATCGGTCGCGACCTGACGGTCAAGGCTGGGCGTGATCTGACGGCGGTTGCGAGTCAGATCGAAGCCAAGCGCGATGTCAGCATGAGTGCGGTGGGTGATCTGACGTTGGCGTCGGCGGCGGATGAGCAGCATTCGTATGGGAAGACCAAGAAGGTTACCAGTCAGGAAGACCACGCCCAGCAGGTAGCGACAACGGTCAACGCCGGAGGGGACGTGACGCTCAGTGCGGGCAAGGACCTGGGACTGATCGCCAGCAAGGTCAATGCTGGGGACGAGGCGTACCTGAGCGCTGCCGCGAACCTGGTGCTGCAATCGGCTGAAGATTCGGACTACAGCTTCTACAGCAAGACCAAGAAGTCGTCTTCTGGTAAGAAGTTTCGGCTGGATGAGACCAGTTCTGTTACCAACGTGGCTAGTTCGGTTACCAGTGGAACGAAAAGCACCTTGCTAGCGGGGCAGGACCTGGCGATTGAAGGAAGTGCGGTCAGTTCCGAGAAAGGTGGCGTGACGCTGGCAGCCGGTAACGACATACAGATTACTGCCGCTACCGACTCCACCAGTGCCCGTCACGAACGTAGCCAAAGCAAGAGCAGTTGGGGGGGCCTGAAGTCGAGCAAGGTTCAGGACAAGGTTGCTGAAACCCAAACCACGGCGGTGGGCAGCATCATCTCGGGAAATACCGTGGATGTGGCGTCGCGTCGTGATGTAACCGTAACCGGTTCGTCATTGGTCAGCACCCGGGATCTGAGCGTTCAGGCAGGACGCGACCTGAAGATCGACGCGGCTGAAAACATCTTTACCCGTGACGAAATGCACAAGCAGAAGAGCCATGATCTGACCGGTGTGTTGACGGGCAACAACCTCGGCATGGATGACATCACCGGTAACCAGCACCTGTCGATCAGTAAGGGAAACCATACAGGCAAAGCAACTCAGACAACGTTGACCGGCAGTACCGTAGGTTCAAGCGAGGGCAGCATCAATCTGTCTGCCGGCCGCGAACTGAGCGTAATAGCCAGTGACCTTGTCAGCACCAAGAACACCAACCTCTCGGGCTCCAACGTTACCTTGGTTGCCGGTATGGAAAGTGCCAGCCAGAGCAGCACGGACAAGTCCAGCAGCCTCGCCGTAGGACGCGTGGTGGGTGGAGCGATTGTCGATACGGTGAAGAGCATCCGGGACAACGCCAAGGCTGCGCAGAACGCCGATGATGGTCGTCTCAAGGCCGTGAAGGGTGCACAGGCCTTGATGGCGCTCAACGGCATGGGCGATCGGGTTGACGATCTTGCGGCGGCCGCCAGCGGCAGCCCAAATAGCAGCGGTGCCGTGTTCAAGATCGGGACGGAGCTGGCCAGTACCCACAGCAAGAGCACTACGCAGTACGAAAGCACCACTGCCAAGCAGACCACCGTCAACAGCGGCGGGAACCTGCTGATCGTTGCGTCGGGCCAGGCTGCCGGCACTGCCGGGGGTATCCATGTTGTCGGCAGTCAGCTGAAGGCGGCCGATACGCTGCTGCTGGCTAAGAACGACATCACGTTCGAGAGTGCACAGAACACCGAAGATCGTGAGAACCATAGCAGCAACAACAAGACCGCCATCGGCGCCAGCTTCAACATTGGCTCGCAGAACGGTTTCACCCTCGACCTCGGAGCCCAGCTCGCCAAAGGCAAGGGGAGCGGTCATGACGTCACGCAGGTCAACAGCACCCTGGATACGGGCTCGCTGAAACTGCAGAGCGGAAACGACACGACCCTGGCTGGGGCACAGATTCATGCCGACAACATCCTGGCCTTGGTGGGTGGCGACCTGAACATCGCCTCGCGACAGGACACGTCCGAACACAAGAACAAGCAAACCAGCGGCGGCTTTGGTGCCAGCATCTGCATTCCGCCGTTCTGTTACGGCGAAACGGTGACGGCAACCGCCAACATCGCCGCCAGCAACATGAACAGCAAGTACGAGGCGGTGACGGATCAAAGCGGTCTGTTCGCCGGCAAGGACGGCTACAACATCACCGTGGGCAAGAACACCGTACTGCAAGGTTCGGTGATTGCCAGCGAGGCCACGGCCGACAAGAACAGCCTGAGTACGGACAGGCTGATCGTCAGCGACATCAAGAACGTCAGTGAGATCAAGAGCCAGTCCGCAGGCTTCAACGCTTCTTATGGCAGTGGTTATGGCGAGTTGAAGCCAGGTACCACCTTTGGTGGCAGCGTTCCGCTGTCGCTCAAGGATTCCGACCACAGCACCACGCGCAGCGCTGTCAGCGAAGGCACGATCACCGTCCGTAATGCGGCCGGGGCCAATGACCTTGTGGGACTGAGCCGGGATACCGACAACGCCAATTCCCGGTTGGACCGTCCAGATGAAAAAGCGATGGAGGAGCGGATCGAGCTGATCCAAAGCACCGTTGCTTTATCCAAGACGGTCATCTCCGAGGTCGCCAGCGCGCAGCAACAGGCTGCCAATGAAAGGGCTCGAACTGCGTCGACCGAGCAAGAGCGCAACGCTGCGATTGCCGATGCCAAGAGCTGGGACGTGGGCGGTGACAAACGTTTCATGGCTGATATCGCTGCCGGCTTGATTGCGGCGGGTCTGGGCGGCGTTGGGGGCAGTACGGCGGTGGGGTTGGTGGCTAACACCACGGCGGCCGACACGTACAAGAAAATTGGTGATTACGCTGATCAGCAGTTGGCAGAAGCCACACGGCAGAAAGATAAGACGCTTCAGGCCGCCTGGGGCGAGGGCGGTGCAGCGCGCGTCTTGCTCCATAGCTTGGCCGGCGCTGCGCAAGGCTTGTCCAGCGGCATCGCCGCAGGGGGCGCGCTGAGCGCAGGAGCTTCGGCCGCCATCATGCCGGCCCTGGATAAGGTGCTTAAAGACAGCGGTGTAGGTGTCGACAGCCGAGATGCTTTCGATGTCTTGCTGGCAGCAGGTCTGGGGGCGGCGGTAGGCAAGGGCGGCATCGCACAGGCGAGCGGCGCGACTATTGCGAGCAACGTAGAAAGATATAACCGCCAGGTCCATCCCACCGAAGCGCGCTTGATCGAGCAGGAAGCGCCAATGCTGGCTGCCCGGCTTGGCATCAGTCAGGCCGAGGCCGAGCAGCGGATGGCGCGGGCGTTTGCGTTTTATACCGATGCGGACTGGAACAAGACGATTGGTGGGACAGACGGCCAGTTTGATGCTGTGACATTGGAGTACCTGGGGAAGGCGTTGGCGCCGTTGGCTGAGCGGTATGACACCACTGTCGGAGCTCTGGAGAACGATAACAAGGGTTACACCTCCAGCGAAACGCTGGCCCTGATAAAGAACTACAACAAGACGCACTCATCGGAATTCAAGAATGCAGATATCAATATTGCTTACCTCGGTGACCCGGACTCTTATGGCACCACTGATCTGGTTAATTTCTACAAACTGAATCTTGATTTCAGCGGCAGAAAAAATGGCGCGTTTGACGGAGCCAAGGGATCGTTAGCCGGTTTGGGTGGAAGCGTTTGGTCCACGGTTCAATCAATGGCTTCGATGGGGAACGACCTTCTTTCGGGCCACGTGCTGGAAGTTGCGAACAACGCGCTGGACCCGTTTATAGAGCCACAGGACTTCGTTGGTGGCTGGATGGTCACTCAGGATGGCCAGGACTTTGTCCTCAAGCTGCAAAACAATAGCTATGGTCAGGCGCTGCAAACGACGAAGAACGCTGTTGACCTTGCTACGTTGATTTTGCCTGGGCCTGGTGAGGTGGGGGCGGCTGGGAAGGTCAGTGAGCTGGGGCAGTTTGAGGCCAAGCTTGCGCAGCAGTTGGAGGCTCTGACTCCGGCTACTTCCGCTATAATACGGATCGGACTACGGGAAGACCTTGCGGCACAAGCCGGGATTCCACGGAATATGGTGGAAGCCCCGGCGAATGTCTGGGGGAAATCCATTGATGATATTCAGCAGTCGTTCCAGATGGATGGTGCTAAGCTAATTTATGAACCACCCAGAGCTGGGTCATCGGGCAATGCTCAGGTCTATAGGGTTGAAGGTGGTACAACTGGGATCAAAGAGATTCAATATAGTCCATCTACTGTTGGGGGAGTTAAGCCGTCAATTCATATAGGTGAGTATTATAAGGTTACCTATTTTGATGGCAGTAAGGCCAAGGTAGTTGATCCCTCCACTTATAGGCCGACCTTCGAAAAAGGCATGCCTATTTATGATAATAATACTGTTTACTATAATCCGCAGGGGCAGAAAGTTGTGTTTAATTCAGCGAAAAACTTATGGGAGCCAAAATGAGTGATTTTGTTATCAGGTGGTCGGCTCCGATTTTGCCATCTCACTCACTTGCTGGAATCCCCTTGGGAGTTCATGTTGATGAGTTTGAAGCGGTGCTTAATAAGTATGTTGTCGACGATGCGAAGGGTATATATAAGTTTGTAGACTCTCCCGCTCTAAAGATGGAAAAGCATTTCGACTCAAAGGGAGAGGGTGGATATGGATTTCATGTTGTTGATTTGGAATTAACTAATTGGCGCTTGTATTACGATAGTCCGGAGCATTTAGGTGTTGAGACAAGAGCGCTCCATGTGCTAACTCGCAACTGGAAGATTTATGCCGTTAAAGTGTGGATGTATGAAAATCTTGCCGATGGTCAAAAACCAGTCAGCTCATATCAGGGTAAGTTGCCAGAAAATATAGGGCTTGGGGATTTTGTAAGAGAGCTATTGCCTTATACGGATCTTGAGTTTGATAGTGCAGAGGAATGGTTTTATACAGATAGGGAATATGGAGGGCTGGAGGTGACAGGTTATTGCTGCGATCTGAATGAGAGGCCAGATCAAGTAATTATTGCTTTAGCGGTTGTTGGCTAGCAAAGCAAAGTGAGAAAAAGCGCGAAGTAGGGCAAGGTTTCTTAGGGGAGAGCACGATTGTGAGTTGACTGGAATCGCTCGCCTTTTAGTCGTGGCTATCCTGAGAAGCTCTTGGATAAACTCATCAGGTTCACATCATTCTTTATAGAGATGAGACGATTGAGTGTGGTCCCCTCCCCTGTTTTCATTTAGCTATTAATAATGTGTCAGGAGCATCCATGAAAAAAACCACACTGCTGATATTGAGCCTGATCTTGACGTTACCAGGCTGCAAATCCAACGTCCGAGATTCTTCCCCAACCCTGCTCAACAACGGCATCCAACTCCAGCAAAATAAAGTAACCGTCGACGCCCAGCACGCCAAGGTCATCATGAAAGCGACCGGCAACGTCGTCCCGGTAGAGTTTTCGATCAGGCGCGCAACGGACCCCGACCAGCGCCTGGATGTGCAGGGAACCGTAGTGGACTCCGGTCGTGGCAAAGTGTTTGGCTGGATAGCCAAGCTTAACGAAGCGACTCACAGCGCGACCTTGAAGCACTTCCCTCAGTTGGAGGTACAAGCTGACCCCGATCAGCCATTCGAGGTATCGGGTTACGCCAGTGGTGCGAGTATCAACCGTGGCTACCGCTGCGGCCCGATCAGCACTACATTCACGCCGGAGAAAGGTAAGGTTTATCTGGCGGAGTTTCAGTTTGTAGGTGAAGGCTGTGAGCTGCATGTCTATGACACCACTCAGCCTCAGCAGCGCGTTCCTGTTGCGAGCGCACCTAGCCGCTGATTCAGTTTACAAATGCTAAATGGGCGACCCACAGGTCGCCCGTTTTTATTACTCCGCCGCCTGCGCTCGCAGCCGCCGTCCAATCACATCCATCACGTCGCACCCATCGCGCAACGATATCGTCAGCATTTTGCAGAAGTCGGAAAGCACGACTGTGTCGGAGCTGATATCCGAACGAAACGCGATGTTCTCCAACACCTGAGTCACGGTGCGAATACGGTAATCGGCAGTTTCGAAGAGAACATCGAGCGGGACTTCGGTGTCGATGAGCAGGGTGGCGGGCGTGCAGTCGATGCCAGTAATGGGCATGTATCGTTTCATGTTTAAGTCTCGGTCAATGGTAGTGAAGACCGTCACCCATTATCGTCGCCAAACGAATGGGTGACAGCTGTACGCAGGTTGGCGAACCGGGACCGAGTTCCGGCAGACCCGAGGGTCTCCCGCGCACAACTGCCATAGAGCAGTGATGCGGGTACGAAAGTTCCTGCAAGTAAGCGGGAGCTTTCGCACACGGTCAACGGATCGCCAAATCCGATCGCCATTTGGGCGACGGGCGGACTATAAGCTTCATCCTTCGAATGCCGCAAGGCGCTTGTTTCCTAGGTTTGCGTAGGATTTTGTGGCAAGGGCGCCAAACAGGAACTCACCCTGTCCATCGGCGTGAGCCTCACCTCCGAACAAGTCGCGGCCCTGACCCATGACATCGTCTGGATGGAAAACGCCGAGGTCAACGGCGAGCAGGTCCTGGTACCGGTGCTGTACCTGGCCAACGCCAACAGCCGCCTCGCGGCCAACGGCGCGTTGATCCAGGGACGCGATGTCAGCCTGATTGCGGGTAAGGATCTGAACAACGTAGGCACTTTGAAAGCCAGCAATAACCTGTCGGCAGCAGCGGGCGAGACTCTGGCCAATAGCGGCCTCATGCAGTCCGCTGATCGTCTCGATCTACTGGCCGGTACCAATGTGATCAACAGAGCGGGCGGCATTATCACTGGGCGTGACGTCTCTGCAACGGCGATTCTGGGAGATGTGGTCAACGAACGCACGGTTACTACCCATCAAAGTACAAGCGGCTTCCGTAGTGAGCGCACCAGCTTCATCGACAGCGCGGCTCGTATCGAAGCCGCCAACGACCTGAGCTTCTCGGCGGGACGGGACATCAACAATATAGGTGGCGCTCTGCAAAGCGGACGCGACCTGCTCCTTAATGCCGGAAGCGATGTCAACCTCGTCGCTGCGCAGACCATCGACAACGAGCTACATGGCACGAACCGAAACAACAGCACGACCACTCAATACAGCGCGAGCGTCACCGCCGGACGAGACCTGTCGGCGAAGGCCGATAACAACATCAACGTCATCGCCAGCCAGATCGACGCCAAGCGCGACATCGACATGGCCGCGACCGAGAACATCACCATCAGCTCGGCGGCGGATGAACAGCACTTTTTGTACAAGAGCAAAAAACTGACGGTGCAGGAAGATCATGTCAGTCAGGTCAAGTCCGAGATCAACGCGGGTGGCAGTATTGACCTGAACGCCAAGAAGAACCTGACGATGGTTTCCAGCCGGATCACGGCGGGCGACGAGGCCTATCTGGCGGCGGGGGAGAAGCTTCAGTTGCTGGCCGCGCAGAACAGCGATTATTCGTTGTTCGACGAGAAGAAGAAAGGGAGTTGGGGGAGCAAGAAGACGCAGCGTGATGAAGTGACTGATGTGAAGCACATTGGGAGTGAGATCACGACTGGGGGGGATCTGACGTTGGTCAGTGATGGGGATCAACGCTACCAAGTTGCAAAACTCAATAGCGGCAATGATCTGACTCTCGACAGTGGTGGTTCCATCACTTTTGAAAGTGCAAAGGATCTGCATCAGGAGAGTCACGAGAAAAGCAAGACCAGCGCCGCCTGGTTCAGTATGGAAGGCGAAGGTCGCACCGACGAGACCTTGCGCCAGAGTGAGCTGACTGCCCGGGGCGATCTGGTGATCAATGCGGTGGGCAAGATTCACGCAGATGTGCTGCAGGTCAATAAGCAGACGGTGAGCGAGTCCATCGATGCGATGGTCAAGGCTGACCCGAAACTGGCGTGGCTCAAGGAGCTGGATGCGCAAGGCGGTGTCGATTGGCGACAAGTGCAGGAAATCCATACCAGCTTCAAGTACGCGAACTCCGGTATGGGGCCTGCCGCGCAGATGATCGTCGCCATCCTGATGACGGTGATGCTTGGCCCTGCTGGTGTCGGTCTGAGCGGCGCATCCCTTGCGGGTGCTGCCAGTCTCGCTACTACCGGTACGGTGGCGACCATCAATAACAATGGCGACCTAGGCGCCGGGTTGAAAGCGGTCATCAGCAAAGACGGCCTTACCGACGCTGCGATTGCGACTATCACTGCAGGTGTCGCCGATAACTATCTGGGCGACATGACCATGACCAAACAGGTCAATGGCAAGACAGTGATTGACCTGGGGTCGATAGAAGCCGTCAGCCATTTTGCCGGTCAGCAGTTGATCAACAACGCGTCCGCTGCCGCGATTGCCAAGGCCTTTGGTCGAGACGTGACGCTTGCGAGCATCCTGCAATCGACGGTCTACAGCACGTTGTCGGCTTACTCCTTCGATCAGGTGGGAAATCTTGGGCTGAAGACCGGTAGCCCGGAAAAAATCGCCCTGCATGCGTTGGTCGGCGGCATGATCGCTGAAGCATCGGGTAGCGACTTTGCCGTGGGCGCGATGGCGGCGGGTGTGAACGAGGCGTTTGCCAATCAGTTGCGGCGGATGTCGGCTCAGATGGCCCCGGAAAATCGCGACCGCCTGATGCTCGCAGCCTCGCAATTGTTAGGCGTTGTAGCTGCTGCGGCCGTGGCCGGCGATGACACGGATGCCCTCCAGACGGGTTCGTTTGTGGCTGGCAATGCTACCCAGTACAACAACCTCAACCATGATGACATGCGTGACTTTGTCGGGGACATGAATGCCTGCGGCAGCAACGAGACTTGCCAGAAAAACACGTGGGTAGGGGGAAAGTACGAACAGATCAGTAACGAAATCACCGATTGGTCGGAGCACGCCGTCAGTGGGGCATTTGCCAAGTCCCTGTTGACTTCGATTCAGGGCGGTCTGACCGCGCTTAAGGATCTCAATTGCACGACTGCCACCTGCACGCAATACAAGGACACCTTGACCGAGCGTGCATTAGACAATCTGACGAAATTGGCCAAGGTCACTACCCAGTGGGAGATCGCAACCAGTGTGGCCTCATTGGTTCTACCGAGTTCGGGCGGTGCACGCGGAACATCGGCCACTGTTGAGGCGGCGCTTGATCGCTTCATGCAAACCAAGGCTACGAGTACCGGAGTTTCTACGGTTAGGCAAAAAACCGCTCTGCCTGACGGTTATCGTGAAGGTAGTTCAGCAGGAGCTGCCTTCAATGAAACGGGTGGTTTACCCGACGGCTATCGTAGAGTCATCAATACCAAGACTGGCAACACAGAGGTTTTGGCAGCGGATGGCAAGCTCTATTTTGAGACTGATAATGGACTGAAACCGAAGGCTGGGGGTAATCTTGCCGGGTTGGTTGAGATAGAGAAGAGCATTACAGGTGCAAAAGGCATTCTTACACCTGAAGACTTTCCAGAGGTGGCTAGCAAAATCAGTCAGAAACAGCTTCGGCATATCGCTGGAAGGCCTGAGCTTGAGGCTCGAGGGGGCGGAGGGTTCTTGAATAGTGTTGATGATGCTCAAAAAGTACTAGATGCTTACCGTACAGGACAGGTCGAGATTTTAGGTAAGAATGCTCAAGGGTTTCCGGTCGTGAAATTTGAAGGTGTAACCGGAACCAACGTTAACGCTGGCGTTGGCATAACCGGCCAGCCAACCAATGTTTTTATCATCAAAGGTACAAAGAGCCCAAGTATCGTCCCTGCTAATCCTAATTGGACTCAGAAATGAATGCGGCAGCTGAATTGAAAGCTTGGAATTTCCAAGTGTTAATGCTTGTTCAAGCAATGCTGGGGGCGGTTACTCCAAACTTCAGGATGGTGGTATTGTCTCGTGAAGATAATATGTGGGTAATAAAATTCTATCTTGAGAAGCATGTAGAGGATGATATTGACGAGATAGAAGATGTCATATGCCAATATACTGCGTATCAGGACTCGGATTTAATATGCAAGTCAGAAATTTTGGTTGGCAACGAAAAGCTACCTAGCCTGTCGGAAACTGATAGGGTTATTTATCGTCGAAAGGAGTGATTTTTGATTTGGGGTAAAAGTAACTTCGCCCGGTACAACAGGTCTAGGGGGAGTTTCATTTGACGCTGCTAGCGGGGTCGGCACTACGTACTCTCCGAAAGTGGCGATGAATGCCGGTAAGGTTATATTTGAAGGCTTTGCTGTTGGTACATCGAAAGGTTTTGTTGGCTATGGTTTGGTTGGGGCAGCCAGTTATTGGGACCGCTAAAAAAGCTCCTAGAATACACTCGATCTCAAGGATGCAGGAAAGGCTATTATGCTTCAGAGAAGGGCGCAGCATTAGGGGCGGGGAAAGTAGGCGAGAGATCTTTTAGTTTTCCTGCTACCAAGGGAGGGCTTAGAGTTTTTGTCAAAGGGCTAAAAAATGAGTTATCAAAAAGCCGCGAGAAAATATCTGGAAAGTCTCAATGCGTCTGGTTATGGATGCTATATACCCTTGTGTAGTGATCCCGGACTCGGGCAGGGAGTATATGAGATTGATTTGGTTGGCGGAGCATTGAGACTTTTTGAAAAAGGCTTGGCTGTCGAGCTTAAGCAAAAGAAAGTCGATGTGCTTTATGGTGATATTTCCAAAATCACTAGTCATCTCTCCGCTGCGGTATTTTCAAAGGCATCGGCGACCCGAAGCGTGAATGTTTCAATTCCGTTAGAGATTTGTTTTTCGGAGGAGGTCTTGGTTTTTGAGGTGCATTTGTTGATTTACTCTAGGATGGTAATTGTTTTAAATGAATTGTGGCAAGGTTCGAAAAGCTAAGTAGTCAACACGTTGGAGTAGACGGAATGTTGAGGGCGAAAAATTTCAGCGGATAAGATACTTAGGGTGGCGAGGGTACTTACTCGGCAAGAAACGGACAGGCCACGTTTTCAAATCGATCCCGAGACGAGTAAGTGGGAATGAATGATGATTTTTTAGAATTGAATGACTTAGATTGGTTTGCAGTTTTTAATGATGGGTTACTTGCGCATTTTGCAACCGGGGGGAGAGGCGTTGTTCCTGAGATGATCAGGGAGTCGATTTCTAATTACGAAATGGCTTATGATTATTTTTATTCGTTAAGTGATAGCTGTGAGTATGAAGTGGTTGAGGAAAATGTTCCGGTTTTTAACACTGAAGCTCAGCGTGATCGATACGTGCAATCGTTTGCCATAATGGCTCGGAAAGGATTGTTTAGTTACGATATTTGTGATTTTGGCTATAAGTTAATAGCGCTTCCTAAGAAAGGGAGAAAGAGCTCTGAGTTGCCATTAGGTATTAAGGAGGTTTTGTACAGGATTCCGGCTAAATGCTTTGATAATGATATAAAGTGTATCAAGATTCCCTTGGGGGATGTGGGTGGTCTCTGAGGCTCTCCAGTTTTTCTGCATGAAATCAAGAGGTTGGATTGTTGAAGTGGTCAGAATTTTTCGACTTTTCACTGAGTGTGGTTTGCCTTACTTTATGTGACTACTGATACTGTGCTGGGAAGCCTTTATGAAAAAAACTCACTGTTGAATGTTGAACCTGATCCTAAGAGCTTCCCATTTCTCTAGTTGCCTTGTAGAACGGCGCACACACGAAGGAAGCCATCTCCGCTCTAGCCAACCATCCGTTCTAAATTAATAGCCTAAGGAAAACCAATGCGTCATTTCTGCTCCTATCTCCTCCTATCAACAGCAATGCTCCTCTCCGCCTGCAATACCACATCCTACGACAAGGCGACGATCTACTATGATCGCGCCCAGTTCCCTTCGCAACTTGTCAAAGATTATCCAGAGCTGACCGATCCCATTCTCCAGCACGGTCGTTGTTCCTTGGTTGTTTCAACCCCAGGCTCGAATACGGGCACCTATTATTTCTGCACCTATGCGCTGACCTCCAAGGGGCTTTATATGCAGGGATGGGACGCCAAGGCGATGAAATACGTCGAAATCGCCCATGTAGATCTAACGGCGCTGAAAGAAGTTTCGTTATATACCTTCGTGCGGACCAAGCAGCTCCAACTGACCGAGGAGCGCCGTCAGTTGGCGCTCAGTGCATCCATTGACGAAGGGGGGTATGTCGATGGAGCGGCCACGGAAAGTCTGTTCGAAAGCATCAAGCGCAAAGGCATGCCGGTGGTGGAAAGCCAAGGCATGATCAACCCACCCGCGCCGCCTTCGCCGATGATCATTCCTGTCGTTGTTCCTAGGTAATCGAAACAGGGAAAACAGGGACAGGCAAATCTGAGAATCATCTGGCCGGCCTCCCCACCTCACAGAGGTGGCGCAAAATTCAAGGTGCGAACTTAGACTTTTGCTGAGGAGGCCGTGATGAAATTCTGTGGCATAGATCTGCATTCGAACAACAGCGTTGTGGTGGTAACCGACGAAGCGGACAGAGTCCTGGTTAGCCGACGCTGTCCCAATGAGCTTAAGCCGATTCTCTCACTCCTCGAACCACACCGTGACGAGTTGGTTGGCGTGGTGGTTGAGTCAACGTACAACTGGTATTGGCTAGTTGACGGCCTTATGGTTGTGGGTTTGGACGTCAAATTGGCGAACCCGGTAGCAATGAAACGCTATGACGGTTTGAAGCATTCGGACGATAAAGATGATGCGGCATTCCTCGCGCATTTGCTGCGCCTAGGGATTCTGCCGACGGGCTATATTCATCCACCGCACGAACGAGCGCTACGAGATTTGGCGCGTAAGCGAATTCAGTTGGTACGTACAAGAACCCAGCACATCCTGGCCGTTGAAAACATTGCGGCGCGCCAGTTTGGGCATAGTTTTAGCTGTAATGAGGTCAAGGGCTTTTCGGCTACATCCGTTGACAGGCTGGGCCTGTCAACGGATGTAGCCTTGGCGATGAAGGCCAATGTTGCCGTTATCCAGGCGCTTGAGGTCCAGATCGCCAGCTTGGAGAGTCGATTGCTTCAACAGGTCAAATTACGACCTGAGTATTCCTTGCTGAAAACGATGCCGGGGGTAGGTGAAGTGCTCGCGACGGTGATCATGCTGGAAACGGGTGATATCGGACGCTTTGCGCAGGTAGGTAACTTTGCTTCCTATGCTCGGTGTGTGGAGAGTGCCCATTACTCCAACGGTAAAAAGAAAGGTGAAGGCAACGCTAAAAACGGCAACGCTTACCTGATTTGGAGCTTCATCGAAGCGGCCAATTTTGCCCGGCGATTCAGCGAAGATGCCAAACGATTTTTCGAGAAAAAGAAAGCCAAGACAAATGGTGTGGTGGCGACCAAAGCACTGGCTCACAAGCTGGCGCGTGCGAGTTACCACATCCTGAAGGAGAAACAGCCTTTCGACGCCAAACGCTGTTTCGCCTGAAGGCGAGTGGGGTGATGATCGGCCAACCAAAAAGGGACTGGGCATGAACCACGAAATCTGAGTGGCGTCCGATCATCACCGCCTGAGTGTGTTGTAACCGGGTCGTCTGCCAAGAGAGTCAACCGAGACTGGACGTGCGTATTGCGCACGAGCCACAGTTCTGTGACACGTTTTGGACACATTGGCGGCACCAACGTTTCTCTGGGGCAGTTTACTGCCAGGGCGGTGCAAGTTTTATCGCTACCGCTTGATCCATATGGGTGTCAGGCACGACTCGGTCGTAGCCATTGATGAGAAAACGGGTACGACGGGTTCAACCAGGCAGGTTGGGGCAAGGGGGAACCCAGCAGTTAAAAGCTGCAGGGCGAGTTGGCTTTTAGCCTTGACTTGAGACCGGCTAATGGGTGTCCCCTTTTTCTCCTCTTTTTTTCTTATTGAAGTGTCCAAAATCATTAGGCCAGTTCAGCCTGCCCGCGATAGCGGTGGGTCAGCTTGCATGTGCTCATGCTTTTTAGCAGGGGCCCTTTTCGTCTAGAAGGTTTCCAGGTCCACAGGGGAATTTTCGTACTTTTGTACAGGATACGTCTGATTTCAGGTAACCAGTTCCGACAATAGGATCGGGGAAAAGGGGTCCTGAGACTTGCTGCTTCCAGCATCTCCATTTTTTAGCTGGCAGCCGACGGTTATGACCGATTATCAAGGGCTGCACATTCATGCCGAGAAGGGTATTGTATGTACATAGGTAAATACAGGATGTCCCATGGGGTTTGAATGGGACGAAGCCAAGAACGAGGCCAACATCCGCAAGCACGGTATCGATTTCAACGATGTGCTGGATGTCTTCAACCACCCGCTGCTGACCTTGCGCGATGACCGGGTGGGCTACGGCGAAGAACGCTGGATCAGCATTGGGTGGATCAAATCGTTGATTGGCGTGATCGTTTACACAGAGCAGCAGGGAGATGTGGTTCGCATCATCTCCGCCCGAAAAGCCACCAAAAAGGAGGCCAAATATTATGTCGAAAGCATCGAAGACTGACTGGGAGCGCCTGGCCAAGATGGACGACCAGGACGTCGATACCAGCGATATTCCTGAGCTGGATGAGGATTTCTTTCGCCGCGCCGAGTTGCGTGTGCCGGTCAAGAAGGCTGTGACTATCCGCCTCGATGCTGACGTATTGGAGTGGTTCAAGGGGCAGGGTGTGGGCTACCAGACGCGTATCAATCAGCTTTTGCGCCAATACATGCAGGCCCAGCAAAGTCATCGTAACTGAACAACTTAGCGCCATGAAGCGGGCGACTCCCTGAGTCGCCCGCTTTCATCATTCCGCCACTTGCGCCCGCAACCGCCTCCCAATCACATCCATCACATCACAACCATCGCGCAACGCAATCGTCAGCATTCTGCAAAAATCAGAAAGCACCACCGTATCCGAGCTGATTTCCGAGCGAAACGCAATATTCTCCAACACCTGGGTCACGCTACGAATACGGTAGTCGGCAGTTTCGAAGAGGACATCGAGCGGTGCTTCGGTGTCGATGAGCAGGGTTGCCGGCGTGCAGTCGACGCCGGTGATGGGCATGTATCTGGTCATATAAGAGCCTCAGTGAATGGATGACTCTCTGTAGTGCAGGTCGCCAAACCTGGCCGCACTTGGGCGACGAGAAAAATATAGACCTCCCCGCCAAAGCACTACAAGCCACCACTTTCCCACCTTCACGTAGGAATTTGGCCTGCTTGCCGGTGATGTTAGTTGATGTTGTGTAGGCCTCGGCAAAGCACACGACTGCTGCGCAGCCGAGCGGGAGCGAGCTAGCTCGCCACAGGGGGATCAGCGGTCTTGCATGGGTGTTGAATGTGCTGCCGCCATCGCGAGCAGGCTCGCTCCCACAGGGATTGGCGTCGTAGCCGATGCTGTGATCAGCCCGAGATCAGGGTGGGAGCGAGCCCCTGCTCGCGATAGCGGTATTCCAGCAGCTTCGGGCTCGCCCGCGCGGTTTGTGATCTATAGTTTCCAGCGAACCCATCGGCAATCTGCCGCGCACGGACGCCGCAAGCGGTTCCTGGCATCTCCTTGAGGCCAAAACCCGGCGGGGGTGCCCGCTAATCTGAAGTGCTGATACAACGCAGGGAGCACAGCATGCAGTTTCAACGGCCCCATGGATTGAGGTTGGTCACCGGTATCAACCCGTCGACGGACACCGCGTCGGGGGGCGTGGGGCGTGGGCTTCGACGGGGGCTGGCTCATGTCAAGGAAGCCTACGTCCTGTTTCCGTTACTCGCCGTCCTGCTATTGCTGGCGATCTGGATGACGACGTTCTACCTCATCAACAGTGAGTTGGCGCGTGCCCGGTACAACGCCGCCACGGTCAGCCAGGAAATCAGCGCGACCTACGAAGCGCAGATGTTGCGCGCGGTTCACGAAATCGACCAGACCCTCAAGCTCGTCAAATACACCTACGAGGCCGAGGGCAAGCGCAATCCATTGCCCCGCCTTAAGGAGCGGGCTTTGTTGCCGCCGGCCCTGTTGTTTGATGTGAGTGTGGTCAGCGCCGATGCAAAGCTTGTAGCCAGCACCCGGGCCAACGAAACGGGGGCGGTCAGCGACCCGGAGGAACTGCGAACGCTGCGCAACAACGATGCGCTGCTGATCAGCCCCCCCTGGAAAGACCCTTCGACGGATGAGTGGCGACTGCGTTTCAGTCGTCGTCTCGATGCGCCGGATGGATCGTTTTCGGGTGTTGCCAGGGTCGAGGTCGATGCGGCCTATTTCGCCAGCAGCTATGACACCTCGAAACTGGGGGAGCGGGGTATGCTCGGGCTGCTGGGCACCGATGGGGTCTTCCGGGTATGGCGTACCGGGGAGTCGATCCAGGCCGGCGATGCGGTCGATTATGGGGCGCTGGTCCCGGACAGCGAGGACACCCAGGCGCAGCTGTTGACCAACAGTTGGGACGGGGTGCGGCGCTACACCAGTGTCCGCCAGCTCTATGACCTGCCCCTGGCGGTGATCGTCGGGTTATCCGAGGAGGAGCAACTGGCCGCCGTCACCGAGCTGGCCCACATCTATCAGTGGCGGGCCGCAGGAGGCAGCTTGTTGTTGGTGTTGCTGGTTGTTTTGTTGAGCCGAACGAGCTGGCAGCTGGCACAAAGCCGTTTGCGCACCGCCGAAGCCCAGACCCAATTGGTGGCTGTCGCCCGTCAGGCCGGCATGGCCGAGATCGCCACCAACGTCCTGCATAACGTGGGGAACGTGCTCAACAGCGTGAATGTTTCCGCCGAGGTCCTGACGCAGAAGCTACGCACCAGCAAAGCCTTGGGGCTAAGCAAAGCGATGCAGCTGATGAACCAGCATGCCGCGGACCTGGGCCAGTTTCTCTCTGAAGACGAGAAAGGCAAGTTGCTCCCGGGGTATCTGAATCAGGTGACGGAGGCGTTGGCTGCGGAACAGAAAAGTATGTCCGACGAGCTCGAACAGTTGGCCAAGAGCATCGATCATATCAAGGAGGTCGTCGCAGCCCAGCAGTCGTACTCGGGCGTGTCCAGTCTCTGTGAGAGCGTGCAGGTCGAGCACCTGCTGGAGGACGCGTTGCGCATGAACGCGGGCATTATCAAGGCCCGTCGGGTCACGGTGGCGAAGGAGTTTTCCGCAATGCCCCCCGTGCAGCTGGACAAGCATCGAGTGCTGATGATCATGGTCAACCTGATCAAGAATGCCAGCGGTGCGATGGTCGACATGTCGGATCGGCCGCCGCTGATTACCCTCCATGCCGAGCTGACGGCGGAGCAGAAGCTGATCATCCAGGTGATCGACAATGGCGAAGGGATCGCCGAGGAGAACCTGACGCGAATTTTTGCCCATGGTTTCACCACGCGTAAAGAGGGCCATGGTTTCGGTTTGCACAGCTGTGTCCTGGCAGCGATGGAAATGGGCGGTGTGCTAAGGGCCCAAAGCGACGGGCCGGGGCAGGGGGCTACGTTCACCCTGGAGCTGCCCATCAAGGGCTTGAGCCAGGCGGCCCTTGCATGATCCGGGCACGGGGATTTTTGTCGTCTACAATTCGCTCATGGTATTGAACCGACGTCATAAGGATTGGAACGAATGGTGGCAACTCCTTCAGGCAATCTCGAACAAGATCCCAGTACCACGGCCTGCCTGGATAGGTGGGTTCTCCTGTCGAGGCTGCACTGACTCCATGGCGCCTCGACTCAATCCGCTGGCCCTGGCCGTAGTGTCGCTTTATGCGTGCACGGCCAACGCCGTCGATACCGACGGACCGACGTTTTCCGTGAGCAGCTTCGGCACGGTTGGTGTGGTTCATTCCAGCGAGAAGAAGGCCGACTTCACCTCCAGCATCTACAAGCCCAACGGCGCCGGACACGCGCGCAATTGGAGTGCCGATGTCGACAGCCTGATCGGTGCGCAAGTGACGGCACGTTTCACCCCGGAACTCTCGGCGGTGGTGCAGGTGATCTCTGAGCAGCGTTACGACAACAGCTACCGTCCCTACGTCGAATGGGCGAACTTCAAGTATCAGGTCACACCCGATTTCAGCCTGCGTATCGGCCGCACGGTGCAACCGGCCTTCCTGTTCTCCGATAGCCGCAAAGTCGGCTACACGCTTCCCTGGGTGCGCCCGCCGGGGGAGGTCTACAGCATGATTCCGGTCACGGCGACCGATGGCATGGACCTCAGCTACCGGCTGCACATGGGCGATATCATCAATACCGTGCAAGGCAACGTCGGGCAGAGCACGGTCCGGATGCCCAACGATACGGGCGAGACCCGGGCCAAGGGCTCATGGGGTGTTTCCAACCTGACCGAATACGGCGCCTTGACCACCCGCATTACCTATCAGCACACGCGCTTGACTTACGAGCCGTTCAATCCGCTCTTCGAGGGTTTCCGGCAGTTCGGCGAGGAAGGCAACGACATCGCCGACCGCTACGACACCAAGGGCAAGGACTTCAATTTCGTCGGCGTCGGGGCCATCTATGATCCCGGCGACTGGTTCGTCCTGGGCGAGTGGGGGCATTTCGACAGCCATGCGGTATTTGGTGAGGTGAGTGCCTGGTATGTCAGTGGTGGATACCGGATCGAGGCGTTCACGCCTTACATCACGTATGCGCGGTCAAAGACCCTGAGCGACACGTCCAGCGAAGGGTTGGACACCTCGACGTTGCCGCCGGGCCTGGCCGATGCCGCGGGGGAGCTCAACGGAACGCTCAATGCCATCCTGGGCGCCGGCAGCCGCCAGCAAACCCTGTCGCTGGGTGTCCGCTGGGATTTCACGAAAAACATGGACGCCAAATTGCAGTACGACCACACCCGGATGGATGGCATCACGACGGGGCCGTTGACCAACTTCCAGCCGGGTTTCGAGCCGGGTGGCTCGTTCAGCGTGCTCAGCCTCGCTGTCGATTTTGTTTTCTGATGAGGCCGATCATGCGGTTTCTCAAGGGCACGGGATGTACCGTGACGGTAATGGTCTTGTATGCGGCCAGCACGCTTGTAATGGCTGACGTGGTGGTGGTCGTCTCGACGGCCAGCCCGGTGAGAACGTTGGCGAGCAATCAGGTGGCGAATATTTTCCTGGGCAAGACCAGTCGTTTTCCCGAGGGCGGTCAGGCCATTCCAATCGACCAGCCTGAGGGCTCTGCTGCCCGCGATGAGTTCTACACCACATATACCGGCAAATCTGCCGCGCAACTCAAGACGCACTGGTCAAAAATCATATTTACCGGCCGGGGCCAGCCCCCGGAGACGGTTTCGAACAGCGCGGAAGTGAAGAAGCATGTCGCCGGCAATCCCGCTGCCATCGGCTATATCGATGCGCGCGAAGTGGATGACAGCGTCAGGGTAGTGCCGTCCGATCCGCAATGAGCGGCTATACGTCCGTGTTGGTACGCACCGTCTGCGCTTGCAGCAACAGCTTGAACTGATCGGCAGGTACCGGCTTGTTGAAGTAGAACCCCTGGAATTCGTCGCAGGCATTGTCCCGCAGGAACTCGGCTTGCTCTCTGGTTTCCACGCCCTGGGCAACCACGGTCAGGCTGAGGCTCCTGCCCATGGTGATGATGGCTTCGGTCAAGGCTCTGTCTTCTGCCTGGCTGGTGACGTCGCGGATGAACGAGCGGTCGATCTTGATCGAATCGAGTGGGAACTGCTTGAGTGCCGAGAGGGAGGAGTAACCAATACCGAAGTCATCGATGGCGATCCGGATATCCAACTCCTTGAGACCGGTCAGCACCTGCAGGGTCTTCCTGACGTCCTGCATGAGCAGGCTTTCGGTGATCTCCAGCTCCAACAGGCGGGCGTCCATGCCGGTGTCTGCCAGTATCGTCGCAAGGTCGCCCAAAAGATGTTCATCGACAAACTGACGGGCTGTCAGGTTCACGGCGATGCACAGGTGTGGCAGGCCCTGTTGTTGCCAGGCCACGTTTTGCTCGCAGACCGTCCTGAGCACCCACTTGCCAATAGGGACGATCAGGCCGGTTTCTTCGGCCACCGGAATGAACTGCATGGGGGCCACCAGCCCCAGGTCAGGATGCTCCCAGCGCAGGAGAGCTTCCATGCCGGTGATCTGGCCGCTGCGAATATCCCGCTTGGCTTGGTAATGCAACCGGAACTCGTTCCGTTCAAGCGCATGGCGCAGGCCGAGTTCCAGCGTCTGCCGTTCCAATGATTCCGCGTTCAATTTTTCAGAATAGAACTGGAAGGTGTTTTTTCCCTGTTGCTTGGCCTGGTACATCGCGATATCGGCGTTTTTCTTCAGGGTTTGTTCGTCCTGGCCATCCCGGGCAAAGAGACTGATCCCGATGCTGGCGGTGACCCGGAACTCTTTCCCTCGAAGATTGAAGGGCCGGGCAATGGCGGAAAGGATTTTCTGCGCGGTGGCCGCCGCATACTTTTCATCGGACAGTTGCGGCAGCAACACCACAAACTCGTCGCCGCCCAATCGGGCAACGATATCGCTTTCGCGCAGGCAACCCTTGAGGCGGTTCGCGACTTCTTGCAGCAACTGGTCGCCGGCATCGTGGCCGAGGGTGTCGTTGATTTGTTTGAAACGGTCCAGGTCGAGGAACAGCACGGCCATTTGTCGCTGATAACGATGGGCTTCGTGGATGTGCTGAATCAACAGCTTGCTGAACAGGCTACGATTGGGCAACGCCGTGAGGGCGTCGTGATAGGCAAGGTATTCGACGCGCTCGGCATAGGCCACCTTGGCTTCGGCGGCCTGCAGCCGGCTTTGCGCAAGCTGCCAGCTCATTCGACTCAACAGGCCGGCGAGCAGCACCAGCAACAGGCTGGCACCCGCTGCCCGCCGCAGATGGGTCTGGGCTTGTCGGTTCACGGCAACCAGCTGTTCTTCTTCGGATAAGCCGACGATCACCGCCAGGGGCAGGTCATAGAGTTGCCGGGCACTGGTGTAGCGCCGCACTCCGTCCCAGCTGTTGGTCAGCAACGATGTCTGGATGTCTTCGGTATCCGGCACCAACGCCTCATAATCGACCGTATCGCCGGCCCGGATCGATTCTCCGGTGCGCCATACCCGAAAGACGCTGTCGGTCCCCAGCAGCCCGAGCACACCTCGCTCACCGAGTTTCGCCGCGTCGTAACTGCTGGTGAAATACGCGGCATCCACGTCGACCCTGACGACACCCGAGAACACGCCATCCGGCGCATTGAGACGACGACTGAAGCGCAAGCGCCATTCCCCGGTCAGGGGATCCTTCCAGGGGCGGCTGATCAGCAGCGTATCGTTGTTACGCAATGTCCGCAGCTCATCCGGGTCGCTGGCAGGTCCCGTCTCGTTCGCCCGGGTGCTGGCGATCGGCTTGGCATCGGCGTTGACCACACTGACATCGAACAACAGGGCTGGCGGCAACAGCGCCCGCTCCTTGAGCCGCGGCAGCGGGTTGCGCTCGCCCTCGGCCTCGTAGGCGTATTTGACGAGCTTGAGGGTCTGGTCGATTTCACGCACCGCACGCAGTATCTGCGCTTCATACGTGGCGCCGATTTCCTGGCTGACCGTTGCTGCGTTGCGCTGGGCACGGGTCTGTTCGACCTTGATGAGGTAGAGGGTGGCGGACCAGAGGGTAAGCAAGAGCAGGGCGGACAGTAGCGGAAGCAGGATATAGGCTTCCCTGAGGTGGCCGAGCCGATCTCGGAAGACATGGCTCGGTGCCTTGGACGTGGAGTCTTCGGATGCCGTGATACCGGGAGCCAGTCTCAGTCCACTTGTCCGTTGGATCGACATGATGTGCTCCCTGAATGACACCTGCGCGTCCCTGCGAAAAATATCAGTTGCCTGAAGGGAAACTATAGACCAGATATTCTCCTTGCCCCGCACGAAACAGCGGGGCGGTGCGACGTTTCGCTAAATCCCCTCGCCACAATGAATCAAGCAAGCCTTAAGTGACAGCATTGCTCGCCAGGGGACTCAAGAGTTATCAATGCCGCCATGCCCCATCAACGCCGCCCAACCCGCGTACTCACATCCACCCACACCGCCAGCACCAGGATGCTGCCCTTGACGATCATCTGCCAGTAGCTGTCGACGTCGAGCATCGACATGCCGTTGTCCAGGCTGGTGATGACCAGCGCGCCGAGGAGGGCGCCGTAGACGGTGCCGGAGCCGCCGCGCATGGAGGTGCCACCGATGAAGCAGGCGGCGATGGCGTCGAGTTCGCCCATGTTGCCGGCCGAGGGTGAGCCGGCTGCCAGGCGTGCGGTGTTGACCAGGCCGGCGAGGGCGCACATCACGCCCATGATGCCGAAGATCCACAGTTTCACGGCCTGCACGTTGATGCCGGACAGCCGCGTGGCCTCCATGTTGCTGCCCACTGAATAGACACGGCGTCCGAACACGGTCTGACTGGTGACGTAGCTGAATACCCCCAACAGAATCAGCAGGAGCAGTACTGGAACCGGAATGCCGTCGTAGCTGTTGAGCGTATGGACGAACCCCGCCAGCACCGCGCCAATCGCCACCACGCGCAACACGTCACGCACCAGGGAATGTGCCGCCAGGCCATGGAGGGCGCGGTTGCGACGCTGTTTCCAGGTCAGGAAAACAGTAAGGGCGAACAGCAGTACGCCCAGCGCCACACCCACGGTTTGCGGCAAGTAACCCTGGCCAACGTAGACCAGCTCCGGTGAGACCGGGGCAATGGTGGTGCCGCCGGTAATGCCCAGCAGGATCCCGCGAAACGCCAGCATGCCGCCCAGCCCCACGATGAACGAAGGGATGCGCAGGTAGGCGGTCATGAAGCCATTGGCCAGGCCGATGACCAAGCCGCACAGGGCCACCAGGCTGAGGTTGGCCAGCAATGGTATGTGATAGACCACGTCGAGGATCGCCGCCAGACCGCCCAGCAATCCGAGCAATGAGCCCACCGACAGATCGATTTCCCCGCTGATGATCACCAGCACCATGCCGCAGGCGAGGATGCCGGTGATGGACATCTGCCGCAGCAGGTTGGACAGGTTGCGCGGGGTCAGGAAACCGCCGTCGGTCTGCCAGCTGAAGAACAGCCAGATGATCGCTACGGCGATCACCAGCGCGAGCATTTTGTAGCGGGTGAAGAGTTGTTTGACCTGATTCATCTACGCGGACTTCCGATCATTATTGTTATGGCCATCGGGGTGGCTGAGCGCGGCAGCGAGCACTTGTTCCTGGGTGAGTTCGTGGTTGATGAAGTTCCCGCGCAACTGACCTTCGCCGATCACCAGCACGCGGTCGGAAACCCCCAGCACTTCGGCGAGTTCCGAGGAAACCATGATGATCGACACGCCCTGGGCCGCCAGCGCGCCCATCAACTTGTAGATCTCGTACTTGGCGCCGACGTCCACGCCGCGGGTCGGTTCATCGAGAATCAGCACACGGGGCTGGGTCAGGAGCATCTTCGCCAGCACGGCTTTTTGCTGGTTGCCGCCGGAGAGGCTGGTGATCGGCAGGAATGGACTCGCCGTCTTGAGGTGCATGCGCGAGATTTCCCGGTCGATGCTGCCCAGTTCGGCTTCGGCGTCGATGCGGGTCAGCTTCGAGAAGTTCTCCAGCACCGCGAGGGTAATGTTCTGGCCCACCCCCAGGTCCGGAATGATCCCTTGGCGCTTGCGGTCCTCGGGGACCATGCACAGGCCGGCGCGGATCGATTTGAGGGGGGTACGGGTGTCGATCGCCTGGCCATCCAGCCACACCTCGCCTTCATGGCGTCCAGGGTAGGCACCGAACAGCGCCGACACCAGTTCCGTGCGACCGGCACCGACCAGCCCGGCGATGCCGAGGATTTCCCCGCGCTTGAGGCTGAACGAAATATCGTCGACCCGTTTGCGCCGGGGATTATCGACGTCGTAGCACGTGATGTGGCGCGCCTCGAAAATCACCTCACCGATGTCATGGGGTTCGGTGGGGTAAAGGTTGCTCATTTCCCGTCCGACCATCTGGGTGATGATCTGTGGGATGTCCATGTCGGCCATGGCGGTGGTCGCAATGTGTTTGCCGTCGCGGATCACCGAAATGGTGTCGCACACCGCCGCCACTTCATCGAGCTTGTGAGAGATGTAGACGCAGGCAACCCCCTTGGCCTTGAGGTCACGGATGATATCCAGCAGCACCTCGATTTCCGAGCGGGTCAGGGCCGATGAAGGTTCGTCGAGGATCAGCAGGCGCGCCTGTTTGTTCAGCGCTTTGGCGATCTCCACCAGTTGCTGGTAGCCACCGCCATACTGCGACACCGGGAGCGAGACGTTCATGTCCGGTACCTTGAGCTCACGCATCAGGGCTTCGGCGCGGTGGATCATCGCCGGGTAGTTCATGCGCCCGCCGGGCAGGGTCAGCTCATGACCCATGAAGATGTTCTCGGCCACCGAAAGATCGGGGACGAGGGTCAGCTCCTGGTGAATGATGACGATTCCGGCGGCTTCGGTTTCGCTGATGGACTGCGCCCTGAGCGGCTGGCCGTCCCAGAGGATTTCACCGTCCCAGGTACCATAGGGGTAGACCGCCGAAAGGACTTTCATCAAGGTGGATTTGCCGGCGCCGTTCTCGCCGCACAGGCCAACGCATTCCCCTGGCCGGACCTTGATGTCGATGCCATTCAGGGCTTTGACACCGTCGAAGGTTTTGACGATGCCGTTCATTTGCAGCAGGTAGTCGGACATGGCGAAGGCTCGAAGGAAAGGGCTTATAGCCGCAGAGTCAGTCTGGCGCAGTCCTGTGGGAGCGGGCTTGCTCGCGAAAGCGGTGTGTCTGCACCATCAATGCTGACTGTTTCACCGCCTTCGCGAGCAAGCCCGCTCCCACAGGTTAAATATCACTGCGTCCTGTCACTGCCCGGCGATCTGCGCCTTGGTGTAGAACCCATCCTTTTCCAGCAGGTCGATGTTGTCCTTGGTCAACGGGGTCGGGGTGAGCAGGATGGTGTCGACTTTCTTGCTGCCGTTGTCGTACTGCGAACTGAAGGACGGCTTCTCATTGCGCGCCAGTTGCACCGAGAGTTTGGCAGCTTCGGAGGCGATCAGCTTCAGAGGCTTGTAGACGGTCATGGTCTGGGTGCCGTCGATCACCCGCTTGACCGCTGCCAGGTCGGCGTCCTGGCCCGAGATCGGCACCTTGCCGGCCATTTTCTGCGCGGCCAGGGCCTGGATGGCGCCGCCTGCGGTAGCGTCGTTGGAGGCGACGATGCCGTCGATCTTGTTGTTGTTCCGCGTCAGGGCGTTTTCAACAATGCTCAAGGCTTCGGTGGGGTTCCATTCCTTCACCCACTGTTGGCCGACGATCTTGATATCGCCTTTGTCGATGGCCGGTTGCAGCACCTTCATCTGGCCTTCGCGCAGGACCTTGGCGTTGTTGTCGGTGGGAGCACCGCCGAGCAGGAAATAGTTGCCCTTGGGCGCGGCTTTCAGCACGCCGCTGGCCTGCATTTCGCCGACCTTTTCGTTATCGAAGGAAATGTAGGCGTCGATATCGGCGTTCAGAATCAGCCGGTCGTAGGACACCACCTTGATCCCGGCCTTCTTGGCTTCGGCGACGGCGTTGGTCAGCACGGTGGCGTTGAATGGAACGATGACGATCACATCGACGCCGCGGGAGATAAGGTTCTCGATCTGCGAAATCTGCTTCTGCTCGTTGGCATCGGCTGATTGCACGAAGACCTTGGCGTCCATTTTTTCCGCCGCCGCAACGAAGTAGTCGCGGTCCCGGGACCAGCGTTCCAGGCGCAGGTCGTCGATGGAGAAACCGATCTTCGGGTGCGCCGCATCGGCCATGACCGGAAGCGACAGCAGGGCCAGGGCGCTGGCGAGTAACGTGCGTTTTAGGTTTTTCATTGTGGTGCGTCCTTTTATTTTTGTTTGAAAGACACTGCCTGACGATGAGCGTGATGCCGGTAGAACTGTAGAGAGTCGCGTGGCGCTGCGGGCAGAGATTTGTCGTGAGAATGTAACAGCCTCGCTGCGCCAGCGATTTCTACGGGGTCAGGGATAGATGAACCGGTTGACGACGCTTTCGAGCATCTCCTGCCGGCCGCTGACTGCCTGAGGATTGAGCTCGTTGACGAAGGCATGCTCGGCCAGCGAGGCGAGGCTGAACTTGCCCGCCAGCACCGCCTGGCCGAACGGTTGTTGCCAGCCGGCGTAGCGTTGATCCTTGAAGTGCTGGAGCCGGTCGTTCTGCACCATGGCGGCTGCGCGCTCCAGGGCCAGTGCCAGGACGTCCATCGCCGCGACATGGCCGTGAAACAGGTCGAGCTCGTCCACGCTCTGGCGACGGACCTTGGCGTCGAAGTTGAACCCGCCATTCTTGAACCCGCCGGCCTTGAGGATCTCGTAGGTGGCGAGGGTCATCTCTTCGACGCTGTTGGGGAACTGGTCGGTGTCCCAGCCGTTCTGCGGATCGCCACGGTTGGCGTCGATGCTGCCGAAGATTCCCAGCGAGGTGGCGGTGGCGATTTCGTGATGGAAACTGTGCCCGGCCAGGGTCGCGTGGTTGGCCTCGATGTTGACCTTGATCTCGTTCTCAAGGCCGAATTGCTGCAGGAAGCCGAAGACCGTGGCACTGTCGTAATCGTATTGGTGTTTGGTTGGCTCCTGGGGCTTGGGCTCGATCAGCAGGTCGCCCTTGAAACCGATCTTGTGCTTGTGCTCGACCACCATGCCCATGAAGCGGCCCAGTTGCTCGCGCTCGCGTTTCAGGTCGGTATTGAGCAGGGTTTCGTAACCCTCACGACCACCCCACAAGACGTAGTTGGCGCCCTTGAGGCGCAGGGTGGCATTCATGGCACTGAACACCTGGGCGGCGGCGCAAGCGAAGACTTCCGGGTCCGGGTTGGTGGCGGCGCCGGCGGCAAAGCGCGGGTTACTGAAGCAGTTGGCGGTGCCCCACAGCAGCTTGATCCCGGTCTGTTCCTGGTGGCGCTCCAGGTGGTCGACCATCAGCGCGAAGTGGTTACGGTATTCCTTCAGCGAGCTGCCTTCCGGGGCGACATCGGTGTCGTGGAAGCAGTAGTAGTCGACGCCCAGTTTGGAGAAGAACTCGAAGGCGGCTTCGGCCTTGCCGATGGCCAGTTCCATCGGGTCCCCGGCGTGTTGCCAGGGGCGCTGGAAGGTGCCGGCGCCGAACACGTCGGACCCCGGCCAGACGAACGTGTGCCAGTAGCACACCGCCATCCGCAGGTGCTCGCGCATGGGTTTGCCGAGGACGAGCTTGTCGGCGTCATAGTGACGGAAGGCGAGGGGCGAATCGCTGGTGGGGCCTTCGTAGCGAATCTTGTCGACACCGGGGAAGTACGGCATGGGCGATATCCTTTTTTATTCTTGGCGGTGTCTCGATACTAACGCTGGCCCTGGGGGTGATGATTATGAAAATCACCAAGGAGTCGTTCGATTTTGTATTGAGCTTGGAGCTTCGCACGCCTAGTCTGTGTTCACCGGCCCAGGGTGAAAAACCATGAAAACCGTCCCCCCCGTGCACCGTATTGCGCTGTTGTTCAACGGCAGCAAGATCTACGACCGCGGCATCATCAGCGGCATCGGCAACTACCTGAGCAGCACCCGTGCGTCCTGGGACCTCTTTCTCGAGGAGGATTTCCTGTGCCGGTTGAAGGGAATCGAACGCTGGCAGGGCGACGGGATCATCGCCGACTTCGACGACCCGCTGATCGGCGAGGCGTTGGCCGGAATCCGCTTGCCGGTGGTGGCGGTGGGCGGTTCCTACCAGGATGAGCGCGCCTATCCCAGGGGCATTCCCTATGTCGCCACCGATAATTTCGCGCTGATTAAGCTGGCCTACGAGCATTTGATCGAAGCCGGCCTCACACGTTTCGCCTGCTTCAGCCTGCCCGAAGCCCAGGCCAATCGCTGGGCTCAGGAGCGGGAAAAAGCCTTCCGTTCGCTGGTGCAACGCGATGGCCTGCCGGCCGAGGTCTATCGCGGTATGGGCACCAGCGCGCCGCTTTGGGACAGTGCCGTCGAACAGCAGATCGCCTGGCTGCAGAGCCTGCCCAAGCCCATCGGCATCATCGCCGTCAGCGATGCCCGCGCCCGCCAACTGCTGCAAGCCTGCCTGACCGCCGGCATTGCCGTGCCGGAGCAAGTCGCGCTGATCGGTATCGACAACGACCCTCTGACCCGCAGCCTGACCCGGGTGCCCCTGAGTTCAGTGATCCAGGGCACTGAAACCATGGGCCGCACCGCCGCGCGCCTGCTCCACCAGATGCTGCACGGTATGCCGTCCACGGGCACGCAGATATTGATACCACCGGACGCGATCAACGTGCAGGCCTCGAGCCTGCATCAACCGTTGGGTAACCCCTATGTCATGCAGGCGCTGCTGTTCATTCGCCAATACGCTTGCCAGGGCATCAAGACCGCGCAGGTGGCGGGGTACGTGGGGGTGTCGCGGTCATCGCTGGAAGCGCATTTTCGCAAGGAGCGAGGGTGCAGCGTGCATGACGAGATCTTGCGGTTCAGGTTGGCCGCGGCTGCCAGTGGGTTGGAGAGGACGGATTTGTCGATCGCTGACATTGCCCGCAATTGTGGGTTCAAGTCGGCGCAATATCTGCACACAGTATTTCGTCGGGAGTTTGGCTGCACACCCAGGCAGTATCAGCAGGAGGAGCGCGACCATTTTCCAGAGAGCGCTCCTTGACCTTCACCATTGCCGAAAAATTCCGGTTGTGAAAAAACACAACTGGAGTAGCATCCGACTCAAGGACAGGGAAGCCTATGGATATACTCAAGCCATCGCGTTTTGACGCCGCCGCCATTTTGTACCCGAACGACAAGGCCGGGCTCGATCGCTGCCGGCGCCTGTTGAAGATGGCCCGTCCGACAGCGTTCGCGGACCTGCAAAAACTGTTCGGTACCCACGGTATCGACCTGTTCAAACCGAGGGCCGCAGCGAATTGGGTCGTGATTGATGTAGGTGGCAACAATCTCAGGGTGATAGGGGGCGTCCACTACATCCGACAGAAATTCTACGTCAAACACGTCTGCACACATGCCGATTACGACGTTGCCAACGTCTGGCATGCAAGAAACAAAGGAGTAAAACGATGAGCGCAGTCAGGAATGACTTTCAGACCGTGATCGCAACGCTTGGCGAGCTACACGCGGTGCTGGAGCGTCTGCGCGGCGAGTTCGTGCATGGCATCAGGACGCCCGCCGACTATGAGCGTGCGACCGATCTGCTTGACGAACTCACCGACGGGCGTGAGCTGAGCAAGGTCGAGGAGAAAATCCTCGTCGAGCTCGAAGACGAAATACTGGCCTACCAGCGCGACTCCGACCAGTTTCGCGAATCCACCGCCGCTTTTGAAGCGACATGCACCCCGGTGCAGTTGATCCGGGACCTCATGGAGACGCTCGGGCTCACGGGTTCGGACCTTCCCGAAATTGGCGACAAGACGGCGGTTTCCAAGGTGTTGAGTGGGGATCGGCCCATCAGTCACAAGATGGCGTATGCGTTGGCACAGCGGTTTGCGATGGAGCCGGGTGCTTTCCTGTCGGCAGCCCCGGCCAAGCCGACCCCTATTGAAACCGCTCGCCCTACGTCCAGGAAGCCGGCTAAATACAGCGCTCGCAACGAGCCGCTGGTCGCACACCTGGCAACAGAGGCCGGTACCGGTGAATACAAGGTGGCTGCTTCCAAAAAGCGTAAACCGACAGCCAGGGATCCCGCCAAAGAGTAGGGCAGTCTGTTCAGAGCCCGGATGCTGTGGCGATCACCCAGTCATCTGCGGGAGCTGATTGCAATGGCAGCGCGTGCAATACCGCAGGTCAAAAACCGCTTTCCCGAATCAGAATGGACAGCGCATCGGTAAGCAATCCGGCAACCGGACTTACGTGGGCGCCCTCGATCGAGACTTTTCCCAGACGCATCATCGTTTGAGCGGGCGGAGTGTCCAGGCTGATCCTGACCCGGTACAGCGCGTCACGTACCTGCAAGCTGCTGTCCGGTTTGCCAGAGACAGGAATCGGTCCGCCATAGGCGGTACTCAACATCAGATGAGGAACGTTCTGGGTGCGCGAATCGTCAATGCTGACAACCTGTCCTCCAAGCGCTGTGCCTGCGTCGCCTTCGGCATAGAAGCGTGCACGGGCGCCGATGCTCAGGCGTGAAAGGTCCTGTTGCCGGACGAAAGCTTCAACCGTCCAGCTGGCGGGATTGACCAGTACCCCCAGTGGTTGATTCGGCTTGACCCAGACACCAGGCTGTATCGAGGGATCGATGTCCGTGAGTACCCCCGCCATCGGGGCGCGTAAAGACAGGCGTTGCAGTTCGGCTGATTGCGCCGCCGACTCGGCTTGCTGTCGGCTGAGTTGGCTGGCAATCGAGGCGTACTTTTGCGCACCATCCACCGCCCCGGCAAGGCCGTCCAGTTGCGCACGCAGCGCCAGGGCGGCCTTGTACGACCGTTCGGCTTTATCGCGTATCTGAGGAGAGTCGAGAACGGCCAGGACCGAATCGGCTTCGACTCTTTGTCCTGCTGCGGACATTTCCATCAACCTGGCAGGCAGCGGGCTATAGAGCGTGTATTGAACCTCCGCATGCAACCAGGCCGGTGCTTGCACATGGGTATTGAGCGGCAGGACAACCACCAGCCCCAGCAAACATGGCGCGAGCAACAGCACGCGACCACGGCGGGCAGGGATTTCCTTGCGACGGCGCCACCAGACCTTGAGTTCACGTTGGATAGGCATGATGACGAACCAGGAGATTTCAACCAGAAACAGGAAGATGCCCAACGCCTTGAAAAACAGGTAGTACACGGCGACGGCGATCCCGAGAAACACCACCAGGCGATAGATTCGGGTAATCAGGGCAAACGCGATGAGAAAACGACGCAGACGCGGCGCCACGACTTCGGGGTCTGGCTCGTTCCAGGCCAACAATCGGCGACGCATCCAGGCTTGCGCCAATGCCCCCGAACGTTCGTGCAGGTTCGGCAGGTCGAGCCAGTCGGACAGCAGGAAGTAACCATCAAAACGCATGAACGGGCTGGCGTTGAGTGCCAGCGAGATCATCCAACTGGTGGTTGCCAGAAAGAACAACGCACTTTTGAGCATCGGGTTCTCGCATAGCCCCCAACCCAGCGTGGCGATTCCCGCGATCATCAGTTCCACGAGGATGCCAGCGCCGGCGATATGGAAGCGTTGGCGCCGGTCGGCCAGTTTCCACGACTCGCTGGTGTCCGTGTAGAGCACCGGCCACAGCACCAGGAACGCCACACCCATATGTGCGACACGCACACCATAACGGGTAGCCGTGTAGGCATGTCCCAGTTCATGAAGGCATTTGGTCACGGCCAGTGCTATCAGGTAGCCGACCATCCCTTGCGGCGAGAGGCTTTGCTTGAAGCTGGCAACGAACTCGTCCCATTGTTGTTCAACGAAAAACAGGCCGAACAGAATGGCGACGGCAACACCTGTCAGCAAAGCTCGGCTGAACAGGGGCGCGACCCACGGCAGGGTTTTCTGCAGCAGGCGTTGCGGGCGCCAGAGCGGCACCCGCATGAACAAATAGTTGTGAAGCAGCCATCGCCAGCCAGTGTGTCCGCGCTGCCTGGCCATTTCCTCCAGGCTGTGGGTGCCATTGACATCGGTGATATGCAACAACTGGTGGCGACTCAGAAACAACAACAGGGCCGCCAGCTCCCCACGGCTGACTCGCAGCGGCGTTTCTGCCGCCAATGTATCGAGCAAGCGGGTCGGGCTGCCCAGGGGCCAACGTGACAGCATCTCGAATTCGAGCCAGCCGATGTTGAAAAAGCGGTTGCCGACCGGATCCTGGATCATCCAGGCCGGCGATCCATCGCGCTGCGTCGCGCCCGGAATCAGACGCAGATCCTCGCGTATCGCTGGCAGCTTTTCCGGTAGCTCGATGTCCGAGTCCTGGGTTGTCAAGCCGGTGCAGGGGCTTGAAGGCACGGCCGCAAGATCCAGTTCACTCACAGGCCGCTCCATTCACGCAAGGCGGCCAAAGGGCGTCGCAAAACGTAATAGATCAACGGTACCGGTTCGCCATACAGCTTGGCGGTGCCTTTGAGACCGATGCGTGCCAACTGGCTGACATCGCCCTGGAACTGCCCGCGAATCCGGTAGGAAGGGACATTGTCCGGCGACAGGGTGGCCTGATAGCTGGTCTGGATCAGGTGGGCGGTCAGGGGCGACAGGGGGGGCACATGCAGGAACAGGCGAATCTGCGAGCCAGTATCGAGATTGATGGCATTGGCCACCGGCAGCCAGACCAACACGCCGGCATCTTGCGGGTCGGCCAGTTGGATGATCCGTTCGCCAGTGACCACTGGCTTGCCAATCCAGTCGTTACTGTCGCCGAAGATCGCGATGCCCTCGCGGGGGGCCCTGACCACGTTGCGTTCGAGCATTTCGTCGAGCCAGGCGACCTCGGCCTGCTTTTCCTGCACCTGCCCGTTGAGCGCGGCCAGTTCGCCTTTGCTCTGGGCATTGTCGAACGCCTTCTGGGCGGCGAGCAGGGCTTCGGAGCGGGCGACTTGCAGTGCCTGCAAGGCCACGGCCCGGCGATTGCGCAGGGTGGTGTCATCGAGGCTGAACAGCGGCTGGTCTTTTTGTACCAGCTGGTTGGGTTGCACCAGGAACTCATGCACCACCCCGTCCTGGGGGGCGGCGATTGCCATGGCGTTGTGCGCTTCGATTTCGGCTGGGGCCAAGGCACTCAGGCGGACCGGGAACAGAAACGCCAGGGCGACGGCACAAGCCAATCCGGCCATCCGCAACGGACGCCGCCGCCAGACTTGCCAGCGAGCGCCAAGCGTGGGGCGTTTGTTGGTCAGCGCGGCGAGGCAATAGGCATAGGTCTGGCTCAATCGGGCGAGCAGAGCCTGGGTGTGCTCGTCCGGCTCGGTGTCACAGGCCAGCAGCAACATGCCCCGGCGTGAATGGTCGCGACCGGGCAGTTGGATACACAGCAGGTGCGCCGGCATCCACTCGGCCCAGCCCTCGGCGAAGCTGTCGGGGAGCGACTGTGCTTGCCAAAGGCTTGGTACAGAAGCCACTGCCGGGTCGTCCGCCGCCATGGGCGCTGACCAGAGATGATGAGCCAGACCCTTGAGCCAAACGGTAAACGGTGACTCCTCCGCGAGCGTCGCCAGGCTTGAGACATTGCTCAGGGCGGGTTTGCCCAACACATCACTGACGAAGAAATACCCCTGGCGATACTGCAGAAGCTGCCAGGTTTCGTTGACGATCACAAAACCCAGCTGTTCGGTGCTGCGCGCTTCTTGGGCACGCTGCTCCAGATGCAGCAGCGCCGCGACCGGGTTCACTGGATGGGCCTGGGCATTCATGGCGTGGCTTCGAACAGCGCAGTACCACTCATGCCTGCCAGCAGATCCTTGGGTTGGCCTTCGATCACGCCCTCAAGCTCGATGGTCTGGCTGACGGCATCGACTTGGGCGTTGATGGCTTTGACCTTGGCCGGGTAGCGTTTGCCGGTTTCACCCAGGTCAACCTGGAAGGTCTGGTCGGGCTGGAGCCAGGCCAGCCATCTGGAGGGCACGTTGACGCGCATTTTCAGCGGGCCGTTGCTGATGATGTCGAGCAATGGCTGGCCCAGGTTGACACCCTGGAAGGCTTTGACCTGGACCTTGACTACACGCCCATCGAACGGCGCAAGGACCGTGCACTGCTGTTGCTGGGCGCGGTACTGAGCGACCTGGGCGGCGGCTTTTTCCGCCGCGCTGGCGGCCAGCGACACTTCCACTTCGCCGGCCGATTGCAGGCCTTGCAGACGCAGTTTGGCGTCGTGGGCCTCGCGCGCGGAACTCAGGTCGGCCTGGGCCATTTTCAGGCGGGCGGTCTGTTCGTCGCAGTCAAAGCTGACCAGTACGTCGCCCTTGCGGAACGACGAGCCCAGCGACGCATTGACCGCACGCACGCGCCCCACCAACTGGCTGGCCAACGTGGTTTCCTGATCGGCCACCAGCAGCACACGCACCCCGGCGTCGGTTTCATTCTGTGCCCAGGCCGATTGACCCGCCAGGGCCAGGCCAAGCAGCGGGCCAGTCAGCATGAGCAATGGACGACAACGCATGGGAAGACTCATTTGGAAGCGACCTGTACCGAGGCCGATTTCAACCATTCGCGCAGGTTCGGCAATTCAGCCACCGTGGCGGCTTCGCAGAAGGCGTTCAATGAGTCTTTATCCGGCTGGGCCCGCAACGTGCTCTGATAATGACTGGTGCCCGCCACGCTGCCGCCCGCACGGAGCAGGCTGACGCTCCACTGACCGCGACGAATGCCATCCTGGACGTCGGACACCTGTAGCCGCATGACCAGCGTAGGCACCCGTGGGTCGTTTTCGGCAAGGACGAACAGGTTACGCTCCAGCGCCTTGCGCGCTACGTTGAGCATTGCATTGGCCGCCTGGGCATCGCCCTGGTACTCGATACGAACCGCTATGGGTTGCTGCGAGGGGCGCTCACCGACCGCTGTGGTGAATGCCTGTCGTTCCGAGTTGCCGAGGCTTTTCTCCAGTTGCTGGGAGAGCTCTTGCAGATTGCTGGAGTCGTTGACGTTTTCGGGCAGTACGTCCAGGCCCAGGGAGTTGTAGATGCGTCCAAAAGCGGTCTGTGCCGTGGCATAGGCGGAGTAGCGCTGGAACTGAGCGAGCAGGGCGCGGGTCTCGGTGCGGATCACCTCCAGTTCGGAGTCGGTGCGTGAGGTCAGTGAGGCCCGGGCGAATTTTGCCATGCGCTGATCGACCTGGCTCGACTGGTCGGCCAGATCGTAATCGACCAGGGCCAGTTTGTAGCGTTCGACCGAAATGCGTACCTGGGTCAACACTGCCATCGACAATGCCAGACGGCGAGCGTTGTCGGTCTTTTCCTGGGAGTCGCTGGCTTTTTGCGTGGCCGGAATGGCGGCCAGCTTGAACAGATTGGCGCTGAGCTGCACGCCACTGTCGACCCAACTGTTGTTATAGAGGTATTTGTTGGAGTCGTACTGGCTGTTGATGTTGATGCCCAGGCTTGGCAGCAGGGCCAGCAACTGGCGGCGCGCTTCGTCGGCTGAAATGCGCTTGCGGTAATCCTCTTCGCGTAACTCGGGACGTGCCTGCAAGGCGATTTCTTCAAGCTTGGCAATATCTGCGGGAACGCCTGGCAACGACGGTTCGCTTTCTTCGGCCAAGGTGAACTGAGTACCCGGTGGAATGCTCATCAGCGCCGCCAGCTCGCGCTTGGCAAACTCCAGATCCTGCCGGCGGGCGTTGAGCAAGGTGGTCGCGTCCAGCAGGGCACTTTGGTAAGCCAAGGCCTGTGCTGGAGGCAGCAGCCCCTGTACTTCGGCTTCGCGGGACCTGCCCAGGGCGACGCGTACACGTTTGAGCAGATCGTCGGCCTGGCTTTCGAGGCGCTGGGCTCCCAGGGCACGCCAATAGGACGTGCGCAGGTCTTGCAGGACGGTCTGCATGACCCGTCGCCGGCGTTCTTCGGCAATCAGATACTGGTCGGCACTTTGCTTGGCCCGGTAATAGCTGACGCCAAAGTCCAGCAGGTTCCAGGAAAACTCGGCGCTGGCCAGGGTGCGGTCGCGCTCGACGGAGGAGGAGGGGATCAACGAAACGGTGTGGGTCTCGATACCTACGCTGGTACCGCCTGATTCGTTGTTGCGCGAGGCATAGCCGGCCGAGACCAGCATCTTGGGCAACATGTCGTAGCGGGAAACGTCATGCAGGCCGGCGGCGAGCGCCGACTCCATCAGCTTCAGGCGATAGTCGAGGTTGTATTTGAGCGAACGCGCCAGGGCATCGGCGAAGGTCAGCGGCCCTTTGATCGGTTCCTGGTCCGCATAAAGCTGGAGCTGGTCACCGGCCACGCGCTGGTGAACTTCATCATCTTTCAACGGCTGCGGGGCAACGGAGCAACCTGCCAGGCCCATGAACAGGGCGGTCAGGAACAATCCGGGGACCAACACTGAACGATTTTTTTCCATCAAGCGCATGTGGGTACCGTTTTTATTAGAACAGAAAAGTGGTTCAGCCTTTGCGTTGTGGCGCGGGCGGGCGGTTGTTTTCATTGAATAGATGGGGTTGGCGCTGCATCGCGGCCTGGTTCACCTGATCACTGAACGACACCGCAGCCTGGGGCCCGGAGGCAGGCTGAATGCCTGTCGCGGAAGCTTCGTCGACACGCGGTGCCCATGCGCTGAAGTCATCGAACAGACTGTCGCCACCGGTGAAGTACTCGCTGTCCTTGAACCTGAGCGATGGCTCCTGGTAGTCGACGGTTCTTTGTGATGCCTGGACGGCCTGAGTGACATGCAGGTCAGGGACGAAACCGAGCCCCAGACCAATCGACTCCGATTGTATTTGCCCGCCGACCGCCGTGTTATAGCTGGACAGGAGCGGATCGAGTCGGTCGCTGACCTGAGCCTGGGAGTCAATCACCGGAAGGGTGACGAACAGCCCGGGTACCATCGAACGCTGGACGCTCAACAGATCCAGATGCCAGTCCGGATAAACGTGACGCTCGACGTCTCCCGGTCGTTGGGATTGATCTGCTGTCACCTCGGAGGCCGGCGGCGGTGGCAGCACCGAGGAATCGATGCGTAACCGCAATTGCGCGCTGGAGAAGCCGCCATGATCATCGGTTATCCGGTAGGTGATCGTCGGTACCGTGCCAGTGAAGTTGTTGTCCGGCACGAACTGGTAGGTGCCGTCGAGCGCCAGCGTGAACGTCCCCACGCCGGCAATCAGCACGCTGCTGCCTGTCGCATGGGTGCCGGCTACCCCATTGATGCTGAAGTCGACCACGTGAATCGCGTCGTGCTCCGGATCGCTGTCGTTGCCGAGTACGTTGCCGTTGACGGGATCACCTTGAAGCCCGGTCCGCACACCATCGTCGATCGCCACGGGAGGCTCGTTGATGTGAATGCGCACCTGGGCGGTGTCGCTGCCGCCGTGGTTGTCGGCGATCACGTAGGTAATGGTTACATCACCGGTGACTCCCGCTGTCGGCGTGAAATTCAGGGTGCCGTCAGGGTTGATCGAGACGCTGCCGTCCGCGCTTTCGGCGTGGGTGACGGTCAGCGGGTCACCATTCGGACTGCTGTCGTTGCCCAGCACGTTGATGGACTGGATCGGTGTGTCGCGGTCCGTGAGCAAGACGCCGTCGTCAGTGGCGGCCGGCGTAGAATTGACGCTGATTGTCAGGTCGGCGCTGTCGGAGCCGCCGACGCCGTCGCTGAGGGTGTAGGTCACGGTCGGTACGCTGCCGAAATAGCTGGCGAGCGGGGTGAACAGGTAGCTGCCATCGGCATTCATGGTCAGGGTACCGACACCGCTGATGGTCGCGGTGTCGCCAGGGTTGAAGCTGCCGGAAACCCCGGCCACGGTGAATCCGCTGACGCTGAGGGGGTTGCCTTCCGGGTCGGAGTCATTGGGCAGTACGTTGCCGCTGGCCGGATGACCTTGCTGGACCGTTTGCAGGCCGTCATCCACCGCAACGGGCGGCGCGTTGACGCGCAGGGTCAGGTCGGCGCTGTCACTGCCGCCCACGCCATCGCTGATGCTGTAGGTCAGCACCGGCACGTCGCCGTGATAGGTCGAGGTGGGCGTGAACAGGTAGCTGCCGTCGGCGTTGAGGGTCAAGGTGCCCACGCCCGCGATGGTCGCGGTATCGCCGGGATTGAAACTGCCGGAAACCCCGACGATGGTGAACCCGCTGACACTGAGGGCATTACCGTCCGGGTCGGTGTCGTTGGGCAGTACGTTGCCGCTGGCCGGATGGCCTTGCTGGACCGTTTGCAGGCCGTCATCCACCGCAACGGGGAGCGCGTTGACACGGATGGTCAGGTCGGCGCTGTCGCTGCCGCCTGTGCCATCGCTGATGCTGTAGGTCACCACCGGCACGTCGCCGTGATAGGTCGAGGTCGGGGTAAACAAATAGCTGCCGTCGGCATTCATGGTCAGCGTACCGATGCCGCCGATGGTCGCGGTGTCGCCAGGGTTGAAGCTGCCAGAGACGCCGGCGACGGTGAATCCGCTGACGCTGAGGGGATTGCCTTCCGGGTCGGTGTCGTTGGGCAGTACATTGCCACTGGCCGGATTGCCCTGCTGGACGGTTTGCAGGCCATCGTCCGTGGCGACCGGTGCGGTATTGAGGTGGATGGTGATCGACTGGGTCGCGGTTTTCTGCCCTTCGGCGCCCTGGTCCTGGCCAGTGCCGGCAGTGCCGCTGTCGGTGGTGTTCGGGTTCTGGTCATCCAGGACGAAGTCGACTTGCACATCGGCGCTGGAAGACGTCGAAGGATCGGTGTTGCTGTAGGTGACGGCGCCCATGACCCTGCCAATCACCGCGCTGTCGGCATTGCCATTGAAGGTGATCAGCAGACTGCCCGAGCCATTGCTGAGGGTGCCGACGGTCACGCCGTCGACGATCAGGTCGCTGCCGTTGGTCTGGACACCTGCCGCATCGTTGCTGATGTCACTGTCGAAAAGACCAAAGACATCGTTGGCGTTGCTGGCGCCGTGACGGGCGATGGTCAAGGTTGCGCCCATCCAATTGTCCGGGCTCAAGTCCAGCTCGGGATCATGCACCGTCACGATGCCATCGCTGTCCAGGCGGACAGGGCCGCCCCCTTTGGTCGCGGTCTGGACGGTGCTCAGTCCCGAGGTGTCCGGCGTGTCGTTGACAGGGGTCACTGTCACATTGATCGTACGGGTCGTGATCAGTTGGGCGCTGCTGGAATCCGCGTAGTCGTAGTCGCCCGGGTTCTGGCTGGCATCATTGGTATCGCCGCTCAAGACACCAGGACGCTGGCCGATGCTTCCACCGTCGTTGACCGTGACCGTCACAGTGAAATTGCCGGTGTAGTCGGCGCCCGCCGGAGCGCCCGCGGCGGTTGGATAAGTGATGGTCAAGGCTTGCAGGCGCGCATTGACCTGAGCTTCGGTGGCCCCGGTGATCGTGATCGTATCGCTGCCCAGGCCGCCAAGGGTACCGCCGCTGCCGCCCACGCCGGAAATGACGCCTTGGCTGACGTGGACGGTCGCAGAGAACGTATTGGCGCCGTTGGCATCCGGGTCGCTGATCGAAAACCCACCCACGGCGCCGGTCAGGTTCAGGGTCGCCGAGCCTTCCTTGACCGTGACGTCCCCCGCGGTGATGGCGGTCGGGTCGTTGATGCTGGAGACGAACAGGTTGCGCGTGTTGCTCGCCACATTGAGCGCCAGTGAGCCAGGCAGTGCTGCATAGGGATCGATGGCGGTGGTGGGCGCGCCGACGACCGAGGCTCCCGACGGATTCAGACCGCCGTTGGCCAGGCCGTCAGGGTCCAGCGTGCCGGTCGCCACGTCACGGACGCGATCGTCGGCGATCACCTGCACCTTGTAGCTGGTGTCGGTGTTGGCCAGGCTGCCACTGAGCGTGACTTGCAGCCCCGCGAGGTAGGCGTTCACATTGTCCCGGCTGCCACGAATGACCAGGGCATTGCCCGCACCGGATTGAGTGTCATCGATCTCGAAGGTCGTATGGTCTTCGGTCGGTGAGCTGGTTGAATCGATAACGATGTCGGCATACGTCGCCTGGCTCAATGGAACGCCACTGGCGTCGGTCAGGCGGACCGTGACCTGGATGAAGTCTTGTTCCGGTGAAGCCGTTTCACCCGCGGGCGCGGTGATACCGCCGCCATCGACATAATCCGGATCGGCCACCGAGAAGCCCGGCACTGCCACCGCTACGCCCCCTTGGCCGACGGCCAGGTTGCCGCTGCCTGCCGCCACGGTCGGCGCATCGTTGGTGGCCTGCAGGGTAATAGCGAGTTCACTGGTCTGAGACACAGGTGCAACGCTGCCGCTGCCCGTGTCACCACCAATGGCGGCGGCGCCTTCGTCAATCCGTACACTGAGCGTCACGTCGCCCGCCGCCACGCCGTTGGCGTCATGGTTGGCATTGCTCGCGCTGGTATAGGTCAAGCCGTTGGTTGGGTCGTTGAGCAGCGTCTGAATATCGTCGGCACGTCCGACCAGCGTCAGGCTGGCGCTGTCATCGGCGCTGATGGTGACGGTACGACCGGAGGCCAAGGTGATGGAGGTCTGCGTGCCGGTGCCGGCAATGCCCAGTATCCCTTGGCCCGCTGGAACGCTGACCGTGACGGAGACCGGGACACCAAGTGCGGTGGATTCGGTGTCTTGCACCGTAATGCCACTGATGGGGGTTTGCCGGTCTTCGTTGATCTGCTGGCTGGCCGGGATCGTTACGGCAGGCGCGTCATTGAGGGTCGAGACGCGAATCAGCACGCTGGCCTGGGCGAGGTTCAGATCAGTGTTGGCGACCGTATCGGTATAGCCATTGAACTCTACAGAAGAGATGGGCTGACCGCTGCCGCCCGGGGCTGCCGCCTGGTTCACGGTACCACCATTGGCACCGGTCGTCAGGTTGCCACCGGCGTCACGCAACCGGTCATCGACGATGACCTGGATGCGGTACTGATGATCTTCGTTGCTGGGATCATTGACACTGGCGGACAGGGTAGCCAATGCCGCATTGACTTCGGCCCGGGTCCCACGCAATACCAGATAGTCGCCATTGCCGTCTTTATCGGCATCGCGAGTCGCGCCGCCGCCGAGACCGACCGACAGCGTGACGCCGGTATAGTCGCCCGCCGTAAAGGCCGTGCCATCGGTCTGGGTCAGGCGCACGATGACCTGTACCGAATCAGGTGTGTCGGAGCTGCCGCCCAGATCATCGGTATCGGCCACCACGAAGCCACCGACTGGGTTGTTGCTGGCGGTCGTACTGTCGAGGTTGATGGCGCTACCCGGAGCGGTCACCGAGGGCTTGTCGTTGGTTGGCAGGATCTCGATGTTGTAGGTCGAGGCCGTGGCGGCGGTACCTTGGGCAAACGAGCCGTTGTCGTTTGCGCTGAAATCGCCGTCGCTGACGATATAGGAGAACGAGTCGTTACTGGTTTCGCTACCGTTGTGCTGATAAGTGACGCGACCGGCATCGAGGTCGGCCTGGGTAAAGACCGAGCCAAGCCCTAGCACGCCGCCATTGAGCATCAGATTGCCGTTCTGTGGAATTGCAGTGAGGCGGTACTGGCGCTGCAGGCTCGAGTTGTCGTCATCGCCATAGAGCAGATGCGCACCCGCCACCGGGCCGTTCACGGCCCCTGAGCCATCGGCGTTGGCATAGCCGGTGGCACCGCCGATAACGGCGGATTCACCTTCATGGATGGCGCCGGCTTCGCCCGCGATCAGTTGGGATTTGGAACTCAGCGCGGGGGCGTCGTTGACCGGTGAAATGGTGACCGGTACGACCAGTGCCGCGCCTGTGCTCGATTGATTGGTGCCGGCTCCGATGGCCACGCCTTGGTCGTCGACCGGGACGACAGTGAAACTGTCGGTGAAATGTTCGCTGCCGTCATGGACATATTTGAGATCTCCCGCGGCGAGTTGCGCCGCGGTGACGGTCTGGTTCAACGTCACAGTGACACCGTTCAGGGTCAGCTCGCCGAACTGCGGCAATGAGGTGACTTGCAACACCACATCGTTGGTCGTGGCGTATTGGGTGCCGCCGCTGGCATCGGCCTGTCTGTCGGTGTCCGCGACCACAATATTGCCATTGGTGATGGTGACGGTGCCGCCTTCGGCGGTGAAGACCCGGTCATCAGTGACGGCGGTAGGCGTGTCGTTCTTCGGAACGATGTTGAGGCTGAAGTTTTCGGTCGCGGTGGTCAGCGTGCCGTCGGAGACAGAGAACTGGAAACTGTCGACGAAATGTTCATTACCGCTGTGCCGGAACGTGACAAGGCCGTTGTCCACGTCCGCCTGAGTGAAGGTGCCGAAGGCGCCGATCGCGACACCATTGACCAGCAGTGTGCCGCTGCCTGGTGTGACAAGGACCCGGTAGGTCAGCCCGTCGGCCGCGGTAAAATCGTCGCTGGCGCTCAGATCGGCGGAGGTGAGGATGTAGGTAGCCGCCTCATCCAGCGTCGCGGTCTTGTCGCCGGCGACGACGGGTGCGGTATTGGACGGCGGATCGGCTGGGATCGCGCCAGGCAAACCGGCCGGTTCGGGCGGTACGTTGACGCTGAAGGTATTGACCGTCAGCGGACTATTGGCGGTGTCGGTGTCGTAGATGCCTCCATCCCGCGCGCTTGGATACAGGCGAACGCCACCATCCTTGACGGTGAAGCTGATGCTGTCGGTGCGCGCCGAACCGGTATAGACGCGGACGTGGTACACGACGTTGCCGGCGTTGACATCGGCTTGGGTGAATTTTGACCCGACCACCAGCAAACCACCGTTCAGGGTGAAATAGCCGACGTTCTTGTCGGGCACCGCCGTGAGCGTATAGGTCAGGCTGGAAGTGAAGGAATCGCTATCGGAGACCTGCAACATGCCGCTGGTGACGACGCGTGTCATTTCCCCCGGGTCCAGGGTCTGGGTAATGCTGTGATCGAGCACCGGATCGTCGTTGTTCGGCAGGATGGTCAGGTTGACGGTCAGCGTCGATGTCTTTGGAACAAGGGTGCCACCGCCGTCGTCGGTGACCTTGAGGTTGAAGCTGTCAGTCGTGCCCGTTGTGCTGGGCTCGCTGCCGTCGTGACTGTAGGTCAGCTTGCTCAGGTCGCTGATGACGAACGTGGTGTTGGTAATCGCCACGCCGTCATAGAAGAGCGTGCCATGGGTGGGCAAGGTGTCCAGGGTATAGCTGTAATCGACACACCGGGGGCCTGGTCCGGGTCGTTGATCTGGATAGCGCCACGCGGAGTGCCGATCGGTGTGACCAGGTTGCCGTTGTCGGTCAGGCTGACGCTCTGCTCACCTTCGATGATGGTGATGGTGCCGCTTGATGTCGGTGCCTGATCGACCGGATTGATGTGAATCTGCACGATCTGATCGCGCAGCACGCCACCGGCACCGTCATCGATGGTCACGGTAAAGGCATCCGTGAGGCCGGCGGGGTCCGTAACCTGGTTGCCGTTATGGCGATAGCTCAGGTTGGCGATCTGGTCGATGGAAAAACTCGATCCGATCCCCAGCTCCTTGCCATTGAGCAGCAGGGTACCGTCGCTGGCCAATGCCGTGAGCTTGACGATGACCTGTTGCTGCACGTTATCGACCTCGTTCAGGCCCAGGTTGCTCTGGACGAACCCCTTGCCATCCGCGGTGTCGGTGGCCGCCGAGAAGTTCGCGGTGCCACCCTCGTCGACTTGCAGTGCCGGGCCGCTGCCGCTGATCACTGGCGTATCGTTGACGGGGGTTATGTTGATGCTGATGGTCTTGCTAGTGATGTTGCTGCCGTCGTCGCTGGTCAGGGTAAACGAGGCGCCACCATTGAAGTTCTGGTCGCCTGTGAACGACATGCCGTTCAAAGCCGCATTGATGTCCGCCAGGGAGCCGCTGAAGCTGACCGTCGCACCACCATTGCCGGTCAATCCGGTGAGACCGTTGGTGGTGGCCAGGCTCAATGTGCCGTGACTGGCATTCAGGGTGATGTGCTGAGTGGCAGTGTCGTCGCTGACACTGACCCCGCTGATCGCCAAGTGGCTATCCTCCGCACCGCTGCGTGGCACGATCGCGGTATCGGCGATGACGGCTGCCGCGCCGTCAAAAAGCATTCTCTGTTCGAGGGCGAACAGCCTGTTACGTGACACGGAAGACGCATCTGTACGGGATGGGATGCTTTTCATTGGTTCGTCCCTGGATTTTTGGTTTTATGGTTTACGCGGCGCGAACGGAGCCGCTGCTATGTCGGGCCGCAAGCAAGAACCTTGAGCCACGACAGCATTCTTTTTATCCATGGGGGAGCCGGGCTGAATCGGTGCCATCCCCTGCACCATCTGGCGATTAGAACGCCAGTACCTCGAGCCCGATGAGGGTTATACCGTGATTGCATGAAGCTATCAATGGCGTTTTGAGCGATCGATCACCGTTTTGCTGAATCCTTTGTGCGCAGCCCCGTTGGCTCGCGAAGCGGCCCTGTAATCAGGCATGTCTGAGTTCGGGACTGCTTCGCAATCCAGCGGGGCGGTGCGCCGGTTAAGGGGGGGGGTGACCGATTTATCGGCTCTCGCTTGACATCGCTGCTCGGCAATCCCTACCGCAACGGCACATAGATGTCCGTCTCCCACTGATCCTTTGGCGTTTCTGGGTATACGCTCAAGTAGTGAAAGAACAGCGGTTGGTCGCGAAGCTCTTCTGCGCTGTTTGGCAGCCAGTCGCGGTAGATCGGGTAGATGCTCTCGCTGATGAGATCTGTCGAGCCCACGTGTCGTACCACGGCGTAGCGACCGCCGGCGATGAGGGCGTCCCGTACACCGAAGGTGTTCGGCGTGACTGCCTGGTGTATCTCACCGCAAATGGCAAAGCGAAACGCCTCCGGCGGTGTGGTATCGGGGTTACTGAAGGGAATGCCGAAAGTACGACTCGATGCCACTGGCGATTGTCCGCTCTGCATGCGCCACTGGATGAAATGGCGCACGCTTTCATCGAGAAGCTGTGCCGGCCCGCGATGCTCGAGTGCGGCGACCCTGACTTCGGCAAAGTCCACGATATGTAGTTGCATGATGACGCTCCTGGAAAAGTGGGGAACTTCAAACGCCGCATTCCAGAGTTGCCAGCTCGGCCGCTGCCTGAAGGTACTCGGCGCCACGCCGAACGCTCGCCTGAAGGCTCTGCTGAACGCCTCGGGGCTTTCGAAACCGGCATCGAGGGCTGCCTCCAGCACTGCATAGTCCGCACGCGACGCCAGGCGATTGGCCGCCTGCCGCAGGCGCATCAATTGCACATACCGTGCGACAGGCAACCCCATGTATGCAGTGAACTGCCGATGAAAGTGAAACGTCGAGAAGTTCGCCACTTGGCTCAGCGTATTCACTGACAGGTCGCCCTCGAGATTGGCGTCGATGTAGGCGAGTACGGTGTTGAATCGCTTTATATAGGCAGCATCGGTCGATTTGGCTGGCACCGGGTACAGGCTCCTGGAAGGACGTTGGGCAACAGGATCGGTTATGCCGATAGGTGTTCGCCTAGCCGCATTTGCTCAAGGTCGCGAGCGTATTGGGCGCCAAACCCGGCAATCAATACTGCTTCGCTACCGCCATGTTGTACCGCGTTTGCAACTCGTCGTAACCGGCCCGGGCGGCGGCCAGGTCCTGGTTCAGCTCTGCCGCATCGGCTGCGCTGGTCCAGTGTTGTTGCAGGCGGTTGAGGGTGGCCAGCCATTCCTCGCCCGACAGACTGATCTGGCTCCAGACGGGCGGGCCGTCATTGGCTGAACGCAGGCGTGGCCGTGCCTTTACGAAGGCATCGGCGTCTGACCAGCTGTTTGCCAGGGATTGCTGCAGGCTGGACAACTGCTGCGCAGTCAGTGACGCGCCATTGGCCATCGCGTCGAGGGCATTGATGATCTGGCGGGCGCGAATCATGAAGCGCAGTGTGTGCCAATGCTGATCATGTCCAAGGCGTTCTTCGATGGATGCCAGTTGCTCCTCGCGGATGAGTAGCTGCGGCTGCTCCAGGGCTTGGCGCAGAGGTATCGCCTGGTCGCGTGCGTCCTGCAGCCGCAGGTTCAGGGCTCGCTCGATGGGTTCGAAGGGAGGCCGGTCTTGCACCCGAGTCGCAAGCCATCGTTCAGCGGCCTCGGCATTCGGTCGCAGGTTGTCATACGCCCCGAGGTAATTTTTGGCCAGGTTTTGCAGGCCACCGGGTTCGCCGCCGCCGAACCACCGATAGCAGGGTGATGGTTGTGCTCCCTGGGGGGGAATGACATCGCCCGAGCCCATGCCGAAACCGGCAAAACCCTTCCAGGGCCCATTTTTTTCGCGGGATTGAGCAACGAGGTTGCGGTAATCGCTGTAGCGCTGTTCCAGCAGGTCCGCGCCGTCCACCAGGCAGGTATTTATTTGCTGGACTGCCTCCCAGCGCAAACGGATCCCGTAGTCGATATTTGCTGTGTCTATCTGTTTGACCAACCAGCTCAGGCCCAACGAGGCGAGCACGGCGGTAGCGAACGCTCGGCTGCTGATCATGGCTGGCCTGCCTTGGTCGCGTCGGGCACGTGCCACTGGTCGGCGGACAACCGGGACGGACAGGGGGAGGCCGTGAGCTGGCGGGCGGCGCAGGTTCGCTGCGGCCAGGCCTGCAGGCCTTCATTCGCGGCGAGGGATGCGTTACCGGCCAGAACGCTGCCCAGCAGGAGCAGGGGAACAAGGATGCCGAGAAGGAGCCCGATCAGGATGTCCCCAGGCACCCGCTTATGGACTCGGGACAGAAAGGACGCACGACGTTCGGAGAACGTTTTTCCACTCAGGACCGCCGATACGGCGAGACTGCTGAAGTACGCGACTGCGCCGAGCATGCCTGCGGCCAGGTAGATGACCCCACCCAGCAATCCGACCCAGAGGCTCTCACGGATCGGCAGCGGGGCGGGACGTCGCAGGCTCAGCCAGTGGCCGAGGCGCGCATGAAGCTGTTGGTCCAGGCGCCAGGCGATACGGCTCAGCGGTTTGCAGGCTGCGTTGAGTCCCCAGGCGACGACGCCGAGCAACATCGCGCGAAGGAGCATGTCGACCACACTGGTATAGAACGAGCCACCCAGGCGATATTCCAGGAACCAGCTCATACAGGCGGACGTGCTGAGGATCGCCAGCGGCACGGCCAGGACCGGTGGTCGCCGGCGCAGCGGTCGCCAGTTGTCCGGGGCCAGTTGCGGCATCTGATACAGCAACTGTGAATAGCGAAGCTCGACGGTGCGATATAACGCTTCGCAAGCCTTCCAATCGGCATCGCTGAAGGTCAGGCTCAAGCGCATCCGGGCGTCTTCGTCGGCGGCTCCAAACAGCATGCGCGCTGCTTGAGACTCGTTGCTGTCGAAGAGCCCAGTGAGACGCTCCTGTTGTTGGAGAAACGTGTGGCAATGGCTGCGAGCCAGCAGTTGACTCCACCACGGCTCGGGGCAGGGACTATGGTGGCCGGTCTGCTTCCAACCCTGCTGCGCACACATGGCGTCGAACAGTTGTTCCGACCAGACCGGTGCTTGCAAGAGCGCGATGGCCAGGCTCTGGTTCAACCACTGGCGCGCGTCCAGCCCTTGCAGCCACGGACTGGCTGCCAGTTCACGGGCCAGTTCGAGGAAGCGTCCGGTGTCGGCGCAAGCTGCATTCAGGCGGGCCTCGGCCCATTCCATGAGCTTGCCGCGCAGCTGTTCGAGCGCTGCACGGGGCAGGTCCGCGTGTTGCCAGGGTGTCAGCCAGTGCAGGTGTCCGATGGCGGTCTCGGCGAGAGCGTAGTGGTCCTCGTCGATCAGGCAATGCTGCAGCAGGCCGTGTTCGAATTCCCGTGCGCATCCGTAAAGGCGAGCCTGGGCCAGGCGGTCCGGGAGGTTGGTCGCCGTGATCGCTTCCAGGCATTGCGCAGCCAGGCGCCGGGCTGGGGAGGGGGCTTGTGATGCCTGCGGCTGGGACAGCGACTGCGCAAGGGGTAAGTCAATGGACGCGGACGGTAACTCGACGACCACTTCCTCCTCCTCCTGCCGCCATTCACTCCACTCCAACGCCTGTTCATAAGCCTCTCGCAGTCGCTGGAAACCCTCAGGGTCTTCGTCAGGCCGATGGCGTTTGAGCAGGCTGGCATACTGGCGCTTGACGCTGCGCTTGTCGGCATCCTCTGGCAGACCCAATATTTCCCAGCAGCTCATCGCCAGACATCCTGCTCCAAGGCTTCGAGCTGCTCGGAGATCTGCGTGCGCAGGGCACGGATATCGTGCAGTTCCTGGGTGTCGAGCATTTGCGCGAAACGCGTGGCCAGGTCGTCGACCCGATGACGCAGTTCACCGCGGCTTTCCTGGTAAAGGCGTTCAAGCCGGGCGATCAACAAGGTGTTCGGCTGTTCGTCGCGGGGATGGACCTTCAACGACTCCAGGGCCTTGAGGCGCTGGGCGATCTCTTCTTCACCGAGCACGCCGGCGTTGTTGGCGATCACCAGATTGCGCCGTTCCCCGGTCTGCACGGTCAGCGCATCGGCTTCCAGCAGGCCGTTGGTGTCATAAGTGAAGCGCACGTCGATGCTCACTTCGCCCGCCGGCATGGGCGGCACGGCAATTTCCAGTTCACCGAGGAGAATGTTTTCGCTGACCTGGCGGCTTTCGCCCTGATAGACCTTCAGCAGAACCACCTTCTGCTGGTCACGCAAGGTCACCACGCGCTTGACCTTGCTCACCGGCACCACGCAGTTGCGTTCGATGATCGGCAGGTAGTGGCCGGTTTCGAGTCTGTTGCCGTACTCGACGGAAATCTCGATCCCCATCGAATACGGGCAGACATCCGTGAGCACCACTTCTTCGAGTGCCGCATCGCGGCTTTTCAGCCCAGCCTGCACGGCGGCGCCCAACGCCACGGCTTCGTCGGGGTTGAGCTGGATCGAGGGGAAGCGTCCGAACAGGCTGGCCGTCAGCTTGCGAACCAGCGGCATGCGGGTGGTGCCTCCCACCAACAAGACTTCGTCCAGTTCGCTGGCGCGGATACGTGCATCGCGCAGCGCTGTCTCGATGGGGGATCGAAGTCGGGTCAGCAGCGGGGCGTAGAGTTCGGCCATTGCCGCCTGGGTGTATTCATGGCGCCATTCGCGTTCGCCCTGGCGCGCCGAGAACGTGGCGCTCGGCTCATGCCCCAGGACTTTGCGCACGCGTTCGGCTTCACGGCGCAGGCGGCCGAACAACTGCGCGTCGTCCAGAGGCACCGGGCCTGCGGCAGAGCCGGCCTGGGCGGCGACGAAAGCCTGGAGCAGCAACGTGTCGAAATCTTCCCCGCCGAGGTAGTTGTCGCCGGCACTGGCCCGCACCTCCATCACACCTTCGAACAGCTCCAGGATGGACACGTCGAAGGTACCGCCGCCGAGGTCGAACACCAGGAACGTGCTGGCGTTGTCGCGCTGGTGCAACCCATAGGCGAGGGCGGCGGCGGTGGGCTCGTTGATGAGTCGTTCGACCTTGAACCCGGCCAGCTCACCGGCGATGCGCGTGGCTTTGCGCTGGGCATCGTTGAAATAGGCCGGGACACTGATGACGGCTTCCTCGACCGGCTCGCCGAAATGCCGTTCGGCATCTTCGCGCAGACTGCGCAGGACCATCGCCGACAGCTCCTCGGCACGGAACTGGCGATTGCCGAGCGTGGTGAGGCGGGCACTGCCCATGTAGCGCTTGAACAGCGAGGTCGTGACTTGCGGGTGGGTTTGCAAGCGTTCCAGCGCCGCGCGGCCGACCATCATCCGACCTTCATCATCCAGGCCTACCACGCTGGGAGTCAGCCATTCGCCGAGCGCATTGGGTACCAGCTGTGCAGCGCCATCGCGCCATGCCGCGATCAGGCTATGGGTGGTGCCCAGGTCAATGCCCACAATCATGTCCGTCAACTCTCCTTAGTCGTTGTTATGCGATGGCGTTGCGTGCGAGCCGGCTAGCGTATCAGACCTGTGTTGGTAAAAAGATGGAAACCTTTGGGGGAGGCTTACCTCATGACAGTCAAGCCTGAAAACTGTGGGAGCGAGCCGGCTCCCTCCCACAGGGCTTGCGTCGCCTGGTGTTTAGCGCTCGTCCCGCATGATCCGCGCCACTTCCCCTGACGCTTCCAACTGCTCGAAAGCATGCTGCGCCCGGGCGATGATCTCATCCGGTGTGCTCAGGCTGAACGCCATGTAGACCCTGGCGGGCCGTTCATCGAAGGCGTAGACCTCCTCCAGGTCGGCGAACGCCACGTGCTCTTCGTCGCAGATGATCCGTGCCGCGTTCTCCGGCATCGGCAAGAGCTGGACCTGACGGTTAAGCAGTTTCCGGAAGTTATCGCGACGATCCGCCGATACCACCAGCCGGGTAAACCCCTGCTGTTGCATGAGCAACTGCTTGGAGTCGTTACGCACTACGCCTACTGTATAGCGCTTGGCATCCTCGAGGTTGGCCAGGGTGATGTCGTTGCGTTCGCGCAGCTTGTAGAGCTTGATGGTCACCCGTTCCAGTTCGCCCACCCACTTGAACAACGGCTCGCGCAGCACGGTGCGGTCCATGGGGTAGATCAGTACATTCGGCTCGTGCAGGGCCTTGTCGTAAGCCCGGGCCCAGGGATATAGCAGGATATGGTGGTCGGTCAGCCCGGCTTTATTCAGCGTCTCTTCGACGACACGGGTGCCCGGCCCGACGAGCTTGCCGTCGCGCAGGTACGCGTAGAGCGAGTCTTCGGTGACGACTTCGATCCCCTCGGCGTGACTGTGCAGGCTGGTCAAGGCCACGAACAAACATAAGCAGAGCGTCAGGCGATAGTGCATACAAGCCTCACTGGTTTAGAAAGCAACGCAATTACGTCCTTGATGTTTGGCCCGATACAACGCCTGGTCGGCACGTTGTAGTAACAGGTCGAAGTGATCCATGGTTTGCGGGTCCAGCTCGGCGACGCCGATGCTGAGGGTGACAAAGGGGGAAATCGCCGAGCCGCTATGGGGCAATTCGCGCTTGGCCAGGCTGGCACGGACCCGTTGGGCAGCGTCGTAGGCCTGCTTTGCGTCGATGTTGGGCAACATCACGACGAACTCCTCGCCACCTACCCGGGCGGTCAGCTCGCCGGAGCGGCCGAACACACCGCGAAGGGTTTCGGCGATCTGCTGCAGGCATTGGTCTCCCTGGATATGGCCATAGGTGTCGTTGTAGAGCTTGAAGAAATCGACGTCGCACATGAGCACCGACAGTGGGGTCTTGTGGCGAAGCGCACGGCGAAATTCGATTTCTTTCAGTTCATCGAAATAACGACGGTTGGGCAGCCCGGTCAACGGATCGTGACGTGACAGGGCTTCGAGTGCCTGGTTGGCTGCCTTGAGTTCCGCGGTACGCGCCTCGACCAGTTCGGCCAGTTGGTCGCGGCTGGCCTCCATGGCCAGTTCATCCAGGCGCTGGCGTTCCAGGTGAGTGTGGAGGTTGTCCTGGAGCTCGTTGAGCTGGGATTCGAGCAGGCTCAGTTCGTCCTGGCGCCGTACCGAACGCTGCAGCTTGAAGTAGTGCCTGAGGGTCTGTGGCGTGAGTTGGCCCAGGTGCCGGGCAATGTGGATGACATGCACGGTCACCAGGCGATTGAACACGGTCATGACCAGCCCGGCCAGCAGCAGCGATTGGATCACTTGGGCGATAACGATGCTGCGTGCCTCGCTCCAGAGTCGTTCCCACAGCAGGTTGTTATCGCCTTCGATGGTCAGCTCACCGACCTTTTCGTTGGCGCCTTCGTAGGGTTGCGCGACGAGTTCATGTTGCAGCACGGGCGCCGGGCCGGACATGACGACGGCGTATCGATTGAGTTCGATGATCTCGGGCGATTGACCGGGCCGCAGGATCTTGAGCACCACGCGGCCCACCGGCGCGGCCTTGGCAACGCTGGAGAGTTGCTTGCCCAGGGATTCACGGTCCAGCTCCCAGATGGCGTGGGACAAGGTGTTCTGGAACACCTGGTCGATCAGGACCAGTTCCGATTTCATTTCTGCCAGGTTGTTTTCCCAGGCAAGCCAGGTACGCAGCGTGACCATGGCCAGGGTAAAAAGAAGACAGAACAACAGTGTCGCGAGTACCAGGCGACGCCCCAGGGAGCTGAACGCCTTGACTTGTGGCTGGGTTGCGGGAGTTTCGGAGTTTCGCGCCATCTCACAGCCATTTGTGCAGGATGGCGTCATAGACGCCATTGCGGCGGATGGCTTCCAGGCCGGCGCGGAATTTCTCCACCGTTTCGACTGGTGTCCTGCGACTGAACGCCATGCTCAGCGCTTCATCGCTGCTCAGGTCGGAAATCGGCAGTGAACGCACCAGCACCTTGGCCGGATCTTCGCCGTTCTGGCGAACCAGGTACTGTGCGTTGAGCTCGTTGGAGATCCACATTTCCACATGGTCGACCTTGAGCTTGCGGTAGTTGTGCTCGTACTTGGTGCTCGACTGCAATTGTTCGCCTACGCGAAACCCCTTCGAGATCAGGTACTGCTCGCCCACGTCCTGGTTAACGGTAGCGATCTGGTAGGCGCGGGCTTCGTCCAGCGAGTTGAGTTTTACCGGCCGGTCAGCCAGCGAGTACAGATACCAGTGGGTGGGGGCAATGGCCCCCACCCACTGGAACAGCGATTCGCGCTCCGGAGTACGGGCGATGGAGTAGATCAGCACGTTGCTGTCATTGAGCGCCAATTCGTAGGCCCGTGCCCAAGGCATGGACTGGATCGACGCCTGTACCTTGATTTCCTTGAGCACGGCCTGGACTACCTCGGTGCTCATGCCGGTCATCCGTCCATCCTGGGTCATGTTATAGGGCGGCAGTTCCTCCGTAACAATGCGCAGGGCAGGCTCTGCCGCGGCATTCGGCGAGAATCCGCTTGCAGCCATGAGCATCAGAACGCCAAACACCAGCAAACGGTCAAGCGACAGGACCATCGACAATTACCCTATGAAACCGGCAGGACACGGTGGGGGCGAAAGAGCCCTCTTCTCGATAGTTATCGGCTGGATTGACTCAGGCTTGAGTGTCACCTGTCGTCGTTCGTCGCCGGCGCAGGGTTGAAGGCTCGTTTGACAGGTTTGGGCGAAACTCACCTGGGAAAGCTCCCGCCCGTGGCGGTCGAGCCGATATAGCCGATAGGCGCATTGGCGCTGGCCAGATGTTGGATCGGAGAGTAAGAGATGCTGCAAGAAGCCCCAGGATTCACATCCAACAAACGCTCACTCACTGCCCGTGCGTTGCGTCTGGCGGTCTTGCGGATCGGCCTGGTTTCGTTGTGTGCCGGTGCGATTTCCTATTATGTGAACCTGTCCTCGCTGGAAAAAGCGATTACCACGCAATTGTTGCTTTCCACCGAGCAGACGTTGCAACGCGAGTCCTTGCCGTTCAGCGAAATAAAGGACCTGCAGCGAAATTTTCTGAATGAGTTCAAAAGTGTCCTGGCCAATCCGGAAAGCGGAGCTGCGCTGGTGCGGGACTTCGACCAGATCTTCTACCGGCACGAGGACGGCTCCTACACCCAGCGACCGATGCTGTTCGAAGGCGAACCCCTGCCGGATGGTCGTCGATTTGCCGGAATGTCAGCCACCTACGCGCCTGACATTCCACTCAACGACGACATCAAGGCCCGCTTTGCGCTGTCATATATCCTCTCGTACAAATACGGCTCCAGTGTCCAGGGGCGGTTGTTCAATTTCTATGGCGTGGTGCCGGAGAAAGGCTTTCCCATCTACCAGCAGGCCGATATCGCCAAAGTCTTTACCTATTCCGGGCCGGATGCCCTGAAGCTGGAAACCTATGAGTTCTATGCGCGTGGCTTTGCCAGCCCCAGCAGCGAAACGCTGTTCACCCGGATGTATTGGGACGCTTCCAACAACGCCTGGATGACCACCGTCGCCACGCCTGACGTGGCCGATGCTTCCGGCAAGCATCAGATCCTGGCTTGCGTCGATGTACTGCTCGATGAACTCATGAAGCGCACTGCCAAACCCTTCGTGGATGGCGCGTACAGCACGATGTTCATCGCCGATGGCGACGGCACGCTGATTTACTACCCAGGCAAGATGGATCAGGTCAAAACCAGCGAAGGCAAGGCTTCCATTCGTTCGCTCGGGCTGGATGGCGACTATCCGCTTCTTCAGGCCTTGCCCTCTCTGGCGCCCGGCCAGGCAGTGGTGGTGCAGACACGCGACGACATTGTCGCGATGGGCATCGTTCCCGGTACGCCTTGGGCACTCGCCGTGCATTTTCCCCGGGCGCAGATGGTGCCGGCGATTCTCGACAACTTGCTGATCGTGGTTGCCCTTGGGCTGCTGACCCTGTTGGTGGAAATCTTCATCCTGCGTTCCATTTTGCAAAAGCAGGTGGCCATTCCGCTGTTTCGCCTGATGCAGGCGACACGGTCGTTGGGTTTGTCCAAGGAGCGCCTTAGCCGCGACAGATTGCCGATCCGCTCCGCCGACGAAATTGGCGAACTGGCTCGGGACTTTGCCTCGATGGCGGACCGCATCCATGACGCCCAGGAGCAATTGGAACTCAAGGTCAAAGACCGGACTGCGGCGCTTGAGGAAGCCAATCGCCAATTGGTTGTGCTGAGCACCACTGACGGCTTGACGGGAATCGCCAACCGCCGGCATTTCGATGAGGTCCTGGCCAACGAATGGCGGCGTTCGGTACGCGCGGGAACCCTGTTGTCGTTGATGCTGATCGATGTCGACATGTTCAAGAGCTATAACGACCATTACGGGCATCAGGCTGGCGATGACTGCCTGCGAAGCATTGCTAATACGTTGAAAGAACATGCCCAACGGGCCGGTGACCTGGTGGCGCGTTATGGCGGTGAAGAGTTTGTCCTCATCACCACGACGCCCAATGTCGACAGTGCGTTCCAGCATGCTCAGGCCCTGGGCGATGCCGTGGAAACCATGGCGCTGCCCCACGCCAAGTCACCGTTCGGCTTCGTGACGGTGAGCATTGGCCTGGCGGTCACGGTGCTCATGGAAGAGGTGACGGCGCAAGACCTGCTCAAACAAGCCGATCAGGCGCTCTACATGGCCAAAGGCCCGAGGTCGCAATCGGACCATGCTGGCGAATGCTTCGATCCTGTGATTTAAATGAACCCAGTGCCACTCCCTCCTGTCACTCGTTTGTCCAGGAACGACAACAGGGAGTCCACTGATGCGACCTTTGCATTTCACCAGCCTGTCCTTCGCCGTCGTGCTTTGCACGGCCTGTTCCAGTCAATCGCCGGCAACATGGAGCTACGCCGATGCCCAGGGCCGGGCCAATTCGCCGCCTGACCAGGCCTACCCGGAGCTGTTCGAAGCAGTGCAGCGTGGCCAGCTGTTTACCGACCAGAAACACTTCGTCGACGCGCTGCCCAACCGCGACCCGGCGCAGATCCGTGCCGATTACCTGGCCCGTCGCGACAGCGCCGGCTTCGATCTCAAGGCTTTCGTGAAGGACAATTTCACCGAATCCGGCCAAGCCGAAAGCCCGGCTCCCAAACCCGGCGCGCCGATCCGGGAGCACATCGACAATCTCTGGCCGGTGCTGAGCCGAACCTACAGGGAAGTGCCTCAGTACAGCAGCCTGTTGCCCTTGCCCCAACCCTATGTGGTGCCGGGCGGGCGTTTTCGCGAGATGTATTACTGGGACTCCTATTTCACCATGCTCGGCCTGGAGCAAAGCGGCGACAAGGCCCAGGTGCGGCAGATGGTCGACAACTTCGCCTACATGATCGACACCTACGGCCATATTCCCAATGGCAACCGCACGTACTACTTGAGCCGGTCGCAGCCGCCATTCTTTGCCTACATGGTGGAGTTGCAGGCGCACATCGAGGGTGACCAGGCCTACAGTCGATACCTGCCACAACTGCAAAAGGAATACGCCTACTGGATGGCCGGCGCGCAGACGCTCAAGCCCGGCGCGGCGACCCAGCATGTGGTCAAGCTGGCCGATGGTAGTGTGCTCAATCGCTACTGGGATGCCAGCCCGACGCCGCGGCAGGAGTCGTGGTTGCAAGACGTCAAGACCGCCTGGCAGACGGACAGGCCGAAGCAGGAGGTCTGGCGTGACCTGCGTGCCGGGGCAGAAAGTGGCTGGGATTTCAGCTCCCGCTGGCTGGGCGACAGTAAGGACCTGGCGACAATACGTACCACCTCCGTCGTGCCGGTGGACCTTAACAGCCTGATGTATCACTTGGAACGTACCATCGCCAAAGGCTGCGAGACCGTCCAGAACCTGCCTTGCGTCCAGAACTATGGCCAGCGCGCCGACCAGCGTCAGCGTGCCATCGAACAACATATGTGGAAGGCCGATGGCGGTTACTACGTGGACTACGATTGGCAGCTGAATCAGCAACGCCCCAACCTGACCGCTGCGACATTGTTTCCGCTATACACCGGTTTGGCCTCGGCCGAGCGCGCAGGTCGTACTGCCGATGCGGTACGTTCAGGCTTGCTGCGTCCGGGAGGTATCGCGACCACTCAGGTCAGCAACGGTCAGCAGTGGGATGAGCCCAATGGCTGGGCGCCGCTGCAATGGGTGGCGGTGGAAGGCTTGAGCCGTTATGGGCAAGCCGCGCTGGCGGAGCAGATTGGTACACGCTTTTTGCAGCAGGTGCAGAACCTCTATCGCGACGAGGACAAACTGGTGGAGAAATACGATGTGTCCGGCGCGGGGCAGGGCGGCGGCGGGGGCGAGTATGAGTTGCAGGATGGCTTCGGCTGGACCAATGGTGTCACGCTGAAGTTGTTGGAGAAATATGGCGTAAGCGCCGAATCCGGCAGCCATTGACCGTGAAGTTTCGAGGGGCTTGGTCATGAACAATGTTTATACGATAGGTCATTCGACCAGGACCCTCGAACAGTTCGTGGACACCATCGCAAGCTTCGGTATCGACACTGTGGTCGACGTGCGAACGGTTCCGCGATCCCGGACGAATCCCCAGTACAACCTGGATAGCTTGCCTGGAGAATTGGCCCGGCTTGGGATCAACCATGAGCAGATCGTGGAGCTGGGCGGGCTGCGAAAGAAGTCGAGCACCGTCCCGGAAGAGGCCAACGCGTTCTGGACCAATCGCAGTTTCCACAATTATGCCGACTATGCGCTCTCAGAGGCGTTCGAGGCCGGTCTGAACCGGCTGCTGGCGCTCGGTGAAAACCAGCGGTGCGTCATCATGTGTGCGGAAGCGGTCTGGTGGCGCTGCCATCGCAGGATCATCGCCGATTATCTGTTGCTTCGCGACGTCGAGGTCATCCACATCATGGACAAAGATAAATCGAGCAAGGCGATATTGAACTCCGCCGCCAAGGCGCACGGTCTCAAGCTGACTTACCCGGCGTCGGACCTGCAGGGTGGTGGGCCAAGTTCCACCACCCTTTAGCTTCAGCGAGTCGACAAGGGTGGCGTGCGCGCTGGTACCCGGCGCTTCGACCCGGTCGCTTCGAAGGCCGAAGCCAGGCGCAGCAGGTTCGAGTCGTCATAGGCGCGACCGGCAAACGTCAGCCCGACAGGCATGCCGATGTCCGCCATGACGCCCATCGGCACGGTGACGGTAGGCACGCCCAGGTGGCGGATGGCGAGGTTGCCGTTGGCGACCCAGACGCCGTTGCTCCAGGCGATATCCGCAGAGGCCGGGTTGACGTCGGCGTCCGCCGGCCCGACATCGGCGACGGTGGGGAAGATCACCGCATCGAGTCCAAGCCGTTTCATCCAGTCTTCCAGGTCGATCTGACGGGTCTTCTCCAACCCCCGCAGGCCGTCCGGCAACGTCGGGATCTGGTCCCAGGGCGTGATGCCGCGCTCGGCCATTTTCACGTATTCGTCCATGCCGGCGGCCAGATCGTCCTCGCGGTTGGGCAGGGTGCCTGGGTCGTGGGGGAAGATCAGCGGGCCGTTCACGTCGGCCAGGCGATTGAGTTTCGGATCGCCATTGGCCCGCAGGAAATCATCGAACGCCCAGGCCGACAGGTCCCACAGTTCGTGGTGGAGGAATTCCTTGGAAACCAGGCCACGGGTAAACACCGTCGGTGCGCTGGGGCGATCGCCCTCGCAATTGGACACCAGCGGGAAATTCACTTCGATCACCTCGGCGCCGCAAGCTTCGAGAGCCTGGCGTGCTTCTTCCCAAAGAGCGATCACCGAAGGCCGGGTGATGATGCGTTGCCCGGTCGGGCCACCGATGCCCGGGGCTTCGGCTGTGCCGGCGTCGGGATCGGCATTGATGTACATGCGCGGAACCCCGAAGCGGATACCTGCCAACGCTTCGGAAGAGGCGGCGAGCGCGGGGTAGGAGGCAGGCCGCACGGCGTCGACGCTCGGAATGGGCACCCAGGGTTGCAAGCGCCACAGGTCGCCCCGGGCGTCCGGGTCCTGCGCGACCACCACATCCAGCACTTCCAGCAGATCGGCCATGGTCCGGGCGTATGGCACCACCACGTCCATCGTTGGCGTCAGCGGCCAGTTGCCGCGCACTGAAATCACGCCACGTGACGGTGTGTAGGCGCACAAGCCATTGTTCGAGGCCGGGCCGCGCCCGCTGGACCAGGTTTCCTCGGCCAGGCCGAATGCGGCGAAACTGGCCGCCGTTGCCGTGCCGGCGCCGTTGGAAGAGCCGGAGGCAAAGGGTGCGGTGAGATAGTCGCCGTTGTACGGGCTCTCGGCGCGGCCGTATACGCCGCGCTGCATGCCGCCGTTGGCCATGGGCGGCATGTTGGTCTTGCCCAGGCAAATCGCTCCGGCACCGCGCAGCCGCTCGATGGTGAAGGCATCGCGGTAGGCAATCAGATCCTTGAAGGCCGGGCTTCCCGAGGCGGCGGTGAGGCCTTTCACCAGGTAGCTGTCCTTGGCGGTGTAGGGGATGCCATCGAGCGGACCCAGTGTCTTGCCCTGGGCCCGGCGGGCATCGGATGCCCGCGCTTCGTTCAACGCCTCCGGGTTTCGCACCACCACCGCGTTCAGGGCGGTGGGCGTGTCCGGCCCATCGTAGGCTTCGATCCTGGCCAGGTAGGCCTGGACCAGCTCCACGGCTGTGGCCTGTCCGGACTCGAGCGCGGCGCGCAATTGGGCAATGGAAACTTCAGTGATTTCGATCATGCTTGTTATCGCTGCGGATGACGAGAGATGGAGGTTGGACACCCCGGGCCTCTCAAAGTGGGTTCACATTCGATTGCCGTGCACTTTACCACCGCCATCGCGAGCAGGCTCGCTCCAACATTGGACCGGCGGTGGATGCATTACTCTCGTGCGACACAGGGCCCTGTGGGAGCGAGCCTGTTACCGGCGCGGGGGCTTCCTATTACATACGGGAAAACATATATTCGCTTTTTCGCATATGAGTTCAGACAACATGACGATCAAAGTGGGCATCAATGGTTTTGGCCGGATCGGTCGTCTCGCGATGCGGGCTGCCTGGCATTGGCCCGAATTCGAGTTTGTACAGGTCAACGACCCGGCCGGTGATGCGGCCACCCATGCGCATCTGTTGAACTTCGACTCCGTGCACGGCCGCTGGAACCATCAGGCCGACGCAGACGGCGACGACATCGTCATCGAGGCCAAGCGGATCAAGGTGACGGCCAACAAGACCATTGTCGAAACCGACTGGTCCGCCTGCGATCTGGTGATCGAGGCCAGCGGCAAGATGAAGAGCGTCGCCGTGCTTCAGGCATACCTCGACCAAGGCGTGAAACGTGTGGTGGTGAGCGCGCCGGTAAAGGAAAAGGGCGCGCTGAACATCGTCATGGGGGTCAATCACCACCTGTTCAAACCCGCCGAGCACCCCATTGTCACCGCCGCGTCCTGCACCACCAACTGCCTGGCCCCGGTGGTCAAGGTCATCCACGAAAAACTCGGCGTCCGCCACGGCTCGATCACCACCATCCATGACCTGACCAACACCCAGAGCTTGCTCGATCAGCCTCACAAGGATCTGCGCCGTGCCCGCGCTTGCGGTATGAGCCTGATCCCCACCAGCACCGGCTCGGCCACCGCCATCGCGGAAATCTTCCCCGAGTTGCGTGGGCGCCTGAACGGCCACGCCGTGCGGGTGCCGCTGGCCAATGCGTCGCTGACCGATTGTGTCTTCGAAGTCGAGCGAGCCACCACTGTCGAAGAAGTGAATCAATGGCTCAAGGACGCCGCCGAGAACGAATTGAAAGGCATCCTCGGTTTCGAAGAGCGCCCCCTGGTGTCCATCGACTACCGGACCGACCCAAGGTCATCCATCATCGATGCGTTGTCGACCCTGGTCGTCAACGGTACCCAGGTCAAGCTCTATGCCTGGTACGACAATGAGTGGGGCTATGCCAACCGCACCGTCGAGCTGGCGCGGATGGTCGGTCTGGCCGGGCATCCATGAGGACATTGGCGGCCCTTGCGCCAGAAGTGCGGCAATACCTGCTCGTCACGGGTAACTACTGGGCGTTCACCCTCACCGACGGTGCCTTGCGCATGTTGGTGGTGCTGCACTTTCACGCGTTGGGCTACAGCCCGCTGCAGATCGCCGCGTTGTTCCTGTTCTACGAACTGTTCGGCGTCATCACCAACCTGGTGGGTGGCTATCTGGGGGCCCGGCTCGGTTTGAACCGCACCATGAACATCGGCCTGGGGATGCAGGTCGTAGCCTTGCTCATGTTGACGGTGCCGGCCGTGTGGCTGAGCGTTCCCTGGGTCATGGCGGCCCAGGCCCTGTCCGGGATCGCCAAGGACCTGAACAAGATGAGTGCCAAAAGCACCCTCAAGCTTCTGGTCCCCGACGGTCAACAGGGCACGCTCTATCGGTGGGTGGCGATGCTCACCGGCTCGAAAAATGCCCTCAAGGGCTTAGGATTTTTCCTCGGCGGCGCCTTGTTGGCGACGCTGGGATTCAGGGGCGCGCTGCTGACAATGGCGAGTGCGTTGGGGCTGATCTGGATCGGCAGTCTGATCCTGCTGAAGAGGGACCTGGGCAAGGCGAAAGCCAAGCCCAGGTTCCGCGACTTGCTGTCCAAGAGTCGGGCGATCAACCTTCTGTCGGCGGCACGGCTGTTCCTGTTCGGCGCCCGTGACGTCTGGTTCGTGGTGGCCTTGCCGGTGTACCTGAGCAGCGCCTTCGGCTGGGACTTCTGGAAGGTCGGCGGTTTCCTCGCCGCCTGGGTGATCGGCTACGGCCTCGTGCAGTCATGCGCGCCCTACATCACCGGCAAAAAACGTGGGCATGTACCGGACGGCCGCGGCGCGTTCCTCTGGGCGCTGGCACTGGCGGGGCTGCCAATGGCTATTGCGCTGGGCCTGGGCACCGGGCTGTCGCACCAGATGGTGCTGCTCGGCGGACTGGCGGTGTTCGGTGGGTTGTTCGCGGTGAATTCGTCCTTGCACAGCTACCTGATCGTGTCCTATGCCAAGGAGGACGGTGTGTCGCTGGACGTGGGCTTTTACTACATGTCCAACGCCATGGGCCGGTTGATCGGCACGCTGCTTTCCGGTTGGGTCTATCAGGTTCAGGGGCTGGAAGCATGCCTATGGATTTCCAGCGGCTTTGTCTTGCTCGCCGCAGTGATCTCCAGGGCATTGCCCCGTCACGCGGGTCATTGATCAAAGGTGCGATCGGTTTTCCAGCACAGAAAACACCGCCATGCCCGCCAGCATGGCCAAGGTGAAGACAACGACCTGCCAATGTCCGGTCAGCAGGGTAGTCACGGCGGGGCCCGGGCAGATGCCCGCGATGCCCCAGCCGACGCCGAACACCAGGCTGCCGCCGATCAGGCGCCGGTCGAGTTCGCGCTTGACCGGTAACTGCATCATGGCTCCCAGCAGCGAGCGCGATTGCCGGCTCGCCCAGGCCAGCGGTCCGATGGCAACGCCAATCGCCCCGATCATCACCAAGGCCAGTGACGGGTCCCAGGCGCCGCTCAAATCGAGGAAAGCCAACACCTTGGTCGGGTTGGTCATGCCCGCCAGCAGCAAGCCGATGCCAAACAGCAGACCGGCCATGAACGCAGTCAGTTTGCGCATGTTCAAGCTCCCAACCCATGGCGCAGCACAAATACCGTCGCGAAGCCGCAGACCATGAAACACGCCGTGGCGACCATCGAGCGCGGCGAGAGCCGTGAAATGCCGCACACGCCGTGGCCACTGGTGCAACCCGAGCCGTAGCGGGTGCCGATACCGACCAGCAAACCTGCAACAACCAGCCCGATCCCGCTGGTCTGGAATTCAATCCGTGGCACGAAGGCGAACAAACCCCATACAAGCGGAGCAACGAGCAACCCCAGGAGAAACAGCACCTTCTCGCTTGCACCCTCGCGGCTGCGTTGCAACAGACCGCCAATCAACCCGCTGACCCCGGCAATGCGCCCATTGGCGACCACGAACAGGCTGGCCGCCAGGCCGATTAATGCACCGCCTGCAAGGGATGACCAAGGTGTGAAATTCAGCCAGTCGATGCTCATCAAGCTTCTCCGCTCATGGATTCCAGGCAAGCGTAGTGTACGCGAGCCTTGCCATTCGTCAGTTCTCTAGTGAACCCATTCTTGACAACCTCCTGATCGGGACGAATACTCGGCGCATATTCATATATATGACTAGATAATAAGGTGAATAAAGTCGATGAAAGCCCTTCCCAGCGATGTTCGCTTGCCGCTTTATCAACGTCTGCGAGACCAGTTGGCCGAGCAGATCGCCAATAATCGCTGGCGTCCGGGAGAAGCGATTCCCACTGAAGCGGCACTTTCGGCGGAATACCAATTGTCTACCGGTACCGTGCGCAAGGCGGTCGATGCGTTGGTAAGCGAGGGCATCCTCGAACGTCAGCAAGGGCGCGGTACTTTCATTCGCCGGCCTCAGTTCCAGTCTTCGTTGTTCCGCTTCTTCCGGTTTCAAAGCGCGTCGGGAGAACGTCGGGTTCCAGAGAGTCGCATTTTGTCCATCGAGCCGGTGGCTGCGCCATCGGCGGTGGCGCAGGCGCTGGGATTACCCGTCGATGCGCCGGTGATCCGCATCGTTCGTGTGCGTCTGCTGGAGGTCGAGCCGGTGCTTGCCGAAGAGATCTGGTTGCCACGTGGTCGCTTTCAACCGTTGCTCGACATCGACCTGAGCCAGAAAGGGCCGCTGCTTTATCCCATCTACGAAGAAACCTGCGGCCAGGTGGTCGCCTATGCCGAAGAAACCCTCACTGCCGAATCGGTGAATGACGTTCACGCGCGGTTGCTGCAAGTGCCGGTCAACAGCCCGGTCGTGGTGATCGAGCGTCTGGCGCGGGACTACGCCGGCAACCCGCTGGAGTGGCGACGCTCTCGCGGGCATGCCGAGCATTTCCGCTACAGCGTGGAAATCCGTTGACCCTGCCGGATTAGCGGGGCACCCGGCGGCGCGTCGTTCGCCGCAGCTTTTACCGTTGTGTTTGCCATTACTGGCCCTGTAGCGGCGCGGTTCGCTCTCGGCTGCCTTTCGTTCTGCTTATAAGGATAAAAATCATGTTCAGCTGGTATCGCCAAGTCACTGCGCGGGAGCGCAAAACGTTCTGGGCCTGTTTCGGCGGATGGTCACTCGACGCACTGGAAGTGCAGATGTTCGGCCTGGCGATACCGGCGCTGATCGCTGCGTTTGCCTTGTCCAAGGGCGATGCGGGGTTGATCAGCGGCGTGACCCTGGTGACCTCGGCCCTCGGTGGCTGGGTCGGCGGCACGTTGTCGGACCGCTACGGTCGGGTGCGCACGCTGCAATGGATGATTCTCTGGTTCTCGTTTTTCACCTTTCTGTCCGCGTTCGTCACTGGGTTTCACCAACTGTTGGTCGTCAAGGCGTTGCAGGGCTTCGGCATTGGTGGCGAGTGGGCCGCTGGTGCGGTGCTGATGGCCGAAACCATCAATCCCAAGTACCGCGGTAAGGTCATGGGCACGGTACAAAGCGCCTGGGCGGTGGGTTGGGGGCTGGCGGTCGGGGTCTTCACGCTGATCTACTCGTTCGTGCCCCAGGATACGGCTTGGCGGGTGATGTTCATTGTCGGCCTGTTGCCGTCGTTCCTGATCATTTGGGTCCGACGCAATGTCGAGGAACCGGACAGTTTTCAGCGTCTGCAAAAAGAACAGGCCATCGCGCAGAGTTTCTTCAAGTCTCTGGCAGGCATCTTTCGCCCTGAACTGATCCGCGTGACGCTGCTCGGTGGGTTGCTGGGGCTGGGCGCCCATGGCGGTTATCACGCGGTGATGACCTGGCTGCCGACCTTCCTCAAGACCGAACGCAACCTGTCGGTACTCAACTCCGGCGGCTATCTGGCGGTCATCATCTTCGCCTTCTGGTGTGGCTGCGTGGTCAGCGGCTTGTTGATCGATCGCATTGGTCGTCGCAAGAACATCGTGCTGTTCGCGTTGTGTTGCGTCGTGACCGTACAGTGCTATGTGTTCCTGCCACTGACCAACACGCAGATGCTGTTCCTGGGGTTCCCGCTCGGCTTCTTTGCCGCCGGCATTCCTGCGAGCCTTGGCGCATTGTTCAACGAGTTGTACCCGGCGGATGTGCGCGGCGCCGGCGTGGGCTTCTGCTACAACTTCGGTCGGGTGCTTTCGGCGGTGTTTCCTTTCCTGGTCGGCCACATGAGCGATTCGATGTCCCTGGGATCAGCCATTGGCATTGACGCGGGGATTGCCTACGGCGTAGCAGTGCTCGCGGCACTGTGTCTTCCGGAAACCCGCGGGCGCAGCCTTGAAGCCGCCATGGCGCCGGCAAATGCCACGCTCGACGGTAACGAGCGTGCCCATGCCTGAGACGTTTTTTACGCCGATCACCGGCATCGACTCCCATGCCCATGTGTTCAGCCGTGGGCTGGAGTTGACCTCCGAGCGGCGCTATACACCTGACTATGATGCGACGCTCGACCAATACCTGCACCACTTGCAAGCCCATGGCCTGAGCCATGGCGTCCTGGTGCAGCCAAGCTTTCTCGGCACGGATAACAACTATTTGCTGGCAGCGCTCCAGCAGGCACCGCGGCAATTGCGTGGGGTCGTGGTACTGGAGCCAGACGCCAGCCGTACCGAGATGGATAGCATGGCTCGCCTGGGCGTGGTTGGCGTTCGTCTGAATCTGATGGGCAAGGACCTGCCTGATTTTCGCGACGCAGCCTGGCAGGGCTTCTTCGGCCACTTGGCTGAGCTGGACTGGCATGTCGAGTTGCACCGCAGCGTGGAGGATCTGCCAGGACTGATTCGCCACCTGCTGCCGTTTGGCATCAGGCTGGTGGTCGATCATTTCGGGCGCCCGGACTCCCGTTTGGGTATCGAGCAAGCGGGTTTTACCGAGTTGCTGGCGCTGGGCTCGAGCGGACAAGTATGGATGAAGGTGTCCGGTATTTACCGATTGGCAGGGACGGATCAGCAGAACCTCGAGTTCGCCCGAGCCTCGTTGGCCTTGCTGGAGCGCAGCTTCGGCCCGCGCCGGCTGGTATGGGGCAGTGATTGGCCGCATACGCAACATGAACCCACCATTGGGTTCGAGACGGTGATGGAGCAGTTGCAGGCATTGGACTGTTCGGCGTCGCTGAGGCGAGCACTGATGCTGCAAGCGCCTCAAGAACTGTTCGGTTTTTGAGCGCCAGGGGCTGGGGTATCCAGTCAATCTGAACTCGTACGACGAATAGGGATCTAGACTCCATTGTTCCTGTATGCAAGATACCCCACCTGACTTCAGAGTGCGTTATTCGAGCCGGCACCGCCGGCACGGGCATACGCATGGGGCGATGGACAGCAAGGGCGCTTAGCCAGGTGGATTGAGGATCGCTGATGTCAAACGTTGAAGAACTTCCCAGGGAAACGCTGGTGCCAAGCGAGTATGAAAGCCTGGTCTCGATGGGGGTAAATGCGCTCGAGGCCATTCCCGGCGCGGTGTACCTGTGCGACCGCGACGGTTGGCTCGTCAGGTACAACAGTGAGGCGGCTGAATTGTGGGGGCGCAAGCCGGAGCTCGGCGTGAACGGCGATCGCTTCTGTGGTTCCCATCGGTTGTTCTTGAGCGATGGTACGCCTTTGGCGTTTGAGGACTGCCCGACCGCCTCGGCGCTCAGCACGGGGGATGTGACGCGCAACCAGGAAATCGTCATCCAGCGCCCGGACGGGTCGCGGTTCGTGGCACTCATGAACATCCGGGCCTTGAGGGATCGGCGAGGTGTCATTCAAGGGGCGATCAATTGCTTCCAGGACATTTCTGCACAACACGCCATGGCCGAGGAGCTTCGGCGCAAGAGCGCCGACCTTGAAGATTTCTTCGAAAACAGCGCCGTGGGCCTGCATATCGTCAGTGGCGAGGGCGTCATCCTGCGCGCCAACAAGGCCGAACTGGCCCTGCTGGGTTACTCGGAAGAGGAATACATCGGTCGCCATATCACCGAGTTTCATGTCGATGAACCGGTCATTGGCGACATTCTCAATAAACTGGGCAGCGGTGATTGCCTGGAGAGCTATCCGGCGCGCTTACGAGCCAAGGACGGCTCCATCAAACATGTTTCGATTACTTCCAATGGGCGGTTCGAGGAGGGGAAACTCTTCAACACCCGCTGTTTCACCATCGACATGACTTGTGTTCATACCGCCGAGGCGGCGCGCCAGGAGAGCGACGACAGGCTTTCGGCCACCTACGAGGCGGCGACCATCGGCATTGCCGAGGCCGACGAGGACGGTCGCCTGCTGCGGGTAAACGATGCCCTTTGCCGTATGCTGGGCCGTACTCGCGAACAACTGCTGGCAATGACCTTCCTGGACTATACCCACCCGGACAGTGTCGGGCAGGACGCGGCCCTGTACGCACGGCAGGTTGCCGGCGAACTGGACCATTACGTGCTGCGCAAGCGCGCGTTCAAGCTCGATGGCGAGATCGTCTACCTCGACATCCACAGCTCGTCGGTACGCGATGCCGACGGCGAGTTCCGCTATGGCGTGCGGGTGTTGCAGGACGTCACCCTTGCGCAGCGCATGGAAAACCAGGTTCGCGAGAGCGAGCGGCAACTGCGCAATGTGCTCGAAGCAATGCCCGCTGCGGTCTACACCACTGATGCAGAAGGCCGCATCACCTTCTATAACCGTGCGGCTATCGAGCTGTCGGGACGCACGCCCGAATTGGGCGATATGTGGTGCGTGACCTGGAAGCTGTTCAACACCGACGGAAGTCCGCTTCCCCATGACCAATGCCCCATGGCGGTGGCGTTGAGGGAAAACCGGGCCATTCGAGGTGCCGAGGCTATTGCCGAACGGCCGGATGGAACCCGTGTGCCGTTCAATCCCTATCCCACGCCCCTGCATGACGCCGATGGCAACGTCGTGGGCGCGATCAACATGCTGGTGGACATTACCGAGCGCAAGCAGGCGGAAAACCGCCAGAAGACGTTGATCGACGAACTCAATCACCGGGTCAAGAACACCTTGGCCACGGTGCAATCCCTGGCGGCCCAGACTGCGCGCAACGCCGAGGATGCAAAAGATGGCTATCGGCGGTTCGAAGCCCGGTTGCTGGCGCTGTCGCGGGCCCATGACCTGTTGACGAAGCGGCACTGGGAAAATACACCCCTGGACGCCCTGGCCAAGGAAGTGCTGATGCCGGTCTTCGGGCTCGAGCCCGATCGCATCACGATCGAAGGCGCGACCATCGACGTCGGCACCCGGGTGGCGCTCAACCTCACGATGACCCTCAACGAACTGGCGATCAACGCGCTCAAGTATGGCTCGATGTCCGTCGAGACGGGCACGCTTTCGGTGACCTGGGAGCTGTTGCCCCAGCCAAACGGCACTTTGTTGACCCTGGATTGGCGGGAGCAGGGCGGACCGCCCGTCGCTCGACCGGAGCGGGAAGGGCTGGGGTCACGGTTGATGAAGCGCTGCATCGAGCGCGACCTGGGCGGCCAGTTCGACCTGACCTTCGCCCCGGAGGGTGTTTGCTGCCGCTTCTCGTTTCTGATCGGAGTCTAGGCATGCCTCCATTCGCTGGCGTCAGGGTGCTCGTCGTCGAAGACGAAGGCGCGATTGCCATGTTGATCGAGGAAATGCTGGAGGATTTCGGCTGCGAAGTAGTGGCTTCGGTGGCCCGGCTCGCAACGGCGCAGGATCAGGCAAGTACAGCACTCGTCGACCTGGCTATCCTGGACGTCAACCTGGCCGGCGAGCGGGTTTTTCCGGTGGCCGAGGTCCTGCGCAATCGTGGCATTGCGTTCTTGTTCAGCACCGGATACGGCGCCAGCGGAGTGCCCGGTGAGTTTGCCGGGTACCCGGTTCTGCACAAGCCGTTTTCGGAAAGCGAGTTGCTGCAGCGGATGACCCAGGCATTGAGGCATCGAGCGTCGACGTCGGCTTGATTCCCTTCCGTAAGCTGATCCACCGCTATCGCGAGCAGGGGATTGGTGGTGGACGCTGCTTCTGTGAACACCTCGGAAAACTGTGGGAGCGAGCCTGCTCGCGATAGCGGCGGCACATTCAATCAAGCCGCGACCGGGTAATGACAGGCTGATCAACCATGCTGTCGATGCGCTAATATCCGCGCTCACTTCCCGTACCTTGGACTTTCCCTCCATGAAATTGCACTTGCTTGCCGCCAGCTTGTTCCTCGCCTGTACCCTGACTCACGCCGCCGAGCCAAAGTCTCTTCCAAAGCCTCTGGAGGAACAGGTCGGGCATCTGGTCGCGCTCCTCAAGGACAGCTACGCCACCGGCTACCCCGAAGCGACGCTGGTGCAGACGCTGGGTACCGGGGAGGATAGCGAAGTAACGCTCGCAGTGTTCACCATCGAAGGTTTCGGCATGGGCAACAATTACAGCCAATACCTGGCGGCCTTTACCCCTGAAGAAAACGAAGAAGGCCAGCAGCACTACAGCTTGCTGGACGTGATTCGCATCGGTGGGGACAGCTGGCGTTCGATCGATAAACTGAATGCCAAACTGGTCAGCGATCCGGCGGGGGAGCAAACGTTGATCGATATTCCAGTCATGGAGAATACCGACGACGATGCGCCGAATTTTCCTAGCCGGGCGGTCACCATTCACCTGTCGCTGGACGGGTCGCAGTCGCTGCGGTTGGTGGAGTTGAAGTAGGGGCGGTGTTCATGGGCCAGGTTCGTGGGAACGGACGGCGTAGGCGCCATGGGTTCGCGGATGGCAGCTTGCAGCGGATTTGGCCGAAAATGTCACGCAGGTCGCCGACTGGTTGGAAAACACCACGAAAGATATGAGTGAGCCTGCTCGCGAAGATTATCCATTGAATATCGATGCAATCTAATCCGCCGCCATCGCGAACAGGCTCGCTCCTGCAGTATTGATGGCGGCTGAACATCCTTCCGCTTGTCCGCACTGTCATGTCTGACAGTAGAGTAGTCGTTGTGCTTGCTCTAGATTTTGAACAACGAATAAAGCGTGTCATGAGTGTTCAAGACTCATAGGGTTACATGACTTAAAAGAACTGGACGTCCGCTGTTGGTCTCGATAAGCATGGATCGGGTCGTTGGAGTGTGCACCGTTTTATGGGCCGCTTGATTTGCAAGGGAGTGAGGAAACTCACGATTGCGTAATTGACGAGGGCCGATTCATGAAAACTTTTTTCCAATTGTTTGGATTTGCGCTGTTTGCTGCCTGTTATCAGGCAAATGCCCAATGGGTCGCGGGTAATGCGGAAAACTCATTGGCCGAGGGCAGTGCGACACTGACGGCTATTCGTAATCAATATGCCAATGTGGCTGAGAATTGTGGCACAAATAACAGACCGGCATTTCTTTGCAGTGGCGTGACCTTAAGAGTGACAAAAAAATCCACCCAGTATAGGTCTTGGGACCCGAGCCCTTTGTCGCAACAGCGAGGAGGTGTTGCGTTTTCCTATTTGAGGGCGGATGCCAAATTCCAGACATTTGCCTGGGGTTTTAATAATGGTTATGTGCTTTATCCTAAATTCATGGCGCCTGCCAATAAACTTTCCCTCGGGGTTATTTGTTCATTTCCAATGGATTCGTGGGATTGGCATCGCGATGCCCTGTGTGGCCGAATCACATTGGAAGAAAACAAGCACTACGAAGCCAGCCGACCCTGTCAGTCACAAGGCATAGTCAATTCGGATCAGTGGGCCAGTCACTGGAATCAATCGGTCGCCAGTAATCCCCACATGGATGCGTGTGGGTTTGATGTGGCAAGCGGTACCGCCAACGGTGCTGTGTTCTTCTATGAATCACTCAAAGCCAAACAAAAGATCAATGGTTTCTATGAGTGGAATGAGATGCAGGTGACTACCTGGCCCCAGAGCAGTGCGGGCACGCTGCCGGTCCAGGCGTTCTTTTATTCTGATCCTGCCGGTCTGCCAGATGCGCGAACTAATCAGAAGGAGTTCTATACCGATAGCGGAGGCATCGTCGTTCCGATTATCAAAGTCAGTCTTCCAACTTCGGTGGACCAGGATGTTACCTTCGACTTCTCTACCCAAGATCAAGAAGTCATGGCGGGAGAAGGAACCGTCCCGTCTTCATCGGAGCAACCCTGGATTGTCAATCCGCAGGAGGGCGCTACCGTTGCGACACCCTTCAGGATTTCAGGTAAAAGTGCCGCGGGCGCAACTATTGATGTATGCCTGGAAGGCGGGGGGTATTGTTTTGGTTCGCCAGTGGTTGCCGATGGTAATGGATACTGGTTTATCGATGGCGCCCAATTAAGCTCGGGAGCTTATAGATTTACGGCGAGGCAGAGATTGAATGGTCAAGTGTCGAGCTGGGCGGTTAATCGAACTATCACGGTTCCCTGAGTGCTTGGAGCAAAGACTGTAGATTCATCTCCAGTTGGCGAGGGTTCGCCAGTGTGAGCGTTAAACGGGCAGGCAGGAGAATGGTGATGAGACTTTACATGCTGGTTTTATTGTTTGTAATCCAGGTTTCTTATGGTGACGTGGAGGGGGGGGCCATGTGAACAATATATTGCTTCCGCAACTTGGACCCTGCGTGACGATCCCGGGACCCATAAACAAGAATGGAGTTTATCTGTCATACCGACTGAATGTGGCAGAGGGGTAAACTCGAATTGGACTAATGCCGAATATGCTGAGCTTGTTCAGAAATATGGCAATGATTGGCAATGGAAAAATAATGATGGGGGAGGGATGCGTCGTCAGTTGGTATGTCATCTGTTCATCGCCCGAGGCAAGGTGCCGTGGAATCTGGAGCCCTACCGGCCCGATGTGTCACATGAAGAGTCGATTCAGAATGGTTGTAACAATGGTTTGCCAGCGTTCTCAGGACCCCCATTGATTTCAAGCCCGACGGAGGGCGACACTGTGGCGGTACCCTTCATCATTTCGGGGAAAAGCGCAGCGGGCGCGATGGTGGATGTATGCCTTGAGGGCGGAGGCTACTGTTTTGGCAATCCAACCGCGGATGGCAACGGAGACTGGCGTATAGAGGGCGCTCAGTTAGGCTCGGGTTCTTATAGGATGACAGCGCGACAAACCCTGGGAGGGCAGGTGTCGAAGTGGGCCGATTACCGGACGTTCACCGTCCCTTGAATGTCGGCAAAGGTTTCGCCCTCGAGTCGCTTTCAGAACGCGTTTTGTCGTCCATGTGCAATTGCCAGTTCCCGGGAGTGGCAAGCTGTAAAGATGCCCCGGATCAGGCGCGCCAAGACGCCTGACCGGAGAGCGAGGAGGGCGACCGGACAACCACGCTTCCGTGACGTGGCCGGACGCCGCAGCCAAGACTCCGGGCGACTGCCAACATTGCGCAGGGTCGTCCGAGATGCCGAGGTAAGTTTATGCCCGATGAGACGCTTCACCTGCCTCTGATTCAACGTGTATTGGAGCGCGAAAAGGACACCCCCGGTGCCTTGCTGCCGATTCTTCATGCCATCCAGGAGGGTTGCGGGTACGTTCCCGACGCCGCCGTCCCGGAGATCGCCCATGCCCTCAACCTCAGCCTGGCTGAAGTGCGCGGGGTGATCAGTTTCTACCACGATTTTCGTACCACGCCGCCCGCGCGCCATACCTTGCGTCTGTGCCGCGCGGAGTCGTGCCAAAGCATGGGGGCCGAACAGCTGGCTGCCCAATTGCGCGAACAGTTGTCGCTTGACGATCACGGCACCAGCGCCGATGGCAGCATCAGCCTGCGGCCGGTCTACTGCCTGGGCGCCTGTGTCTGCTCGCCGGCCCTGGAGCTGGATGGTCAGTTGCACGCACGGCTGACGCCTGAGCGCCTGCGTGAACTGGTCAATGGCTGCCTGGAGGGAGGCACATGCTGAAGCTCTGCATTCCCCGCGATTCGGTAGCCCGTGCCGTCGGCGCGGACACGGTGGCCGTTGCGCTGATGCGCGAGGCCGAGCGTCGGCAGTTGCCGCTGGAGGTGCAGCGCACCAGTTCCCGTGGCCTCTATTGGCTGGAACCGCTGCTGGAGCTGGAAACCACCAGCGGCCGGCTGGGCTTCGGCCCCGTCACACCGGCGGACGTGCCTGGGCTGCTCGACGCCCTGGCAGGCGACCCCGGCAACCATCCATTGGCCCTGGGGCTGGTGGAGGAAATCCCCTATCTCAAGAGCCAACAGCGCCTGCTGTTCGCTCGCGCCGGTATCACCCGGCCGCTGTCCCTGGATGACTACCGCGCTCATGGCGGCTTCCAGGGCCTGGCTCGCGCCATTCAACAGGATGGCGTGCAAGTGGTTGCCAGCGTGCTCGACTCGGGTCTGCGCGGCCGGGGCGGTGCGGCGTTCCCGGCGGGCATCAAATGGCGCACCGTGCGCGATGCACCGGGTACGCAAAAATATGTGGTATGCAACGCCGACGAAGGTGACTCGGGCACATTCGCCGACCGCATGCTGATGGAAGGCGATCCTTTCCTGCTGATCGAAGGCATGATCATTGCCGGTATCGCCGTCGGCGCCACCATGGGCTACATCTACGTGCGCTCGGAATACCCCGATGCTGTCGCGACGTTGAACGACGCCCTGGGCATCGCCCGCGAGGCCGGCTACCTGGGCGCCAACGTGGCGGGTAGCGGCTGCGCCTTCGAGCTGGAAGTCCGGGTGGGCGCCGGTGCCTACATCTGCGGCGAAGAAACCGCCTTGCTGGAATCCCTCGAAGGCAAGCGCGGCACAGTTCGCGCCAAGCCACCGTTGCCTGCGCTGCAAGGCCTGTTCGGGCTGCCGACCCTGGTCCACAACGTGCTGACCCTGACTTCGGTGCCGGTGATCCTGGAGAAGGGCGCCCAGTTCTACCGCGACTTCGGCATGGGTCGTTCCCTGGGCACGATGCCGTTCCAATTGGCCGGCAACATCCGTCATGGCGGCCTGGTGGAACGCGCCTTCGGCCTGACCCTGCGGGAGCTGGTGGAAGAATATGGTGGTGGTACCGCCAGCGGTCGGCCATTGAAGGCCGCCCAGGTGGGTGGCCCGCTGGGCGCCTGGGTGCCGCCTTCACAATTCGACACGCCGCTGGACTACGAGGCGTTCGCCGCCATGGGCGCGATGCTCGGCCACGGCGGCGTGGTGGTGGCCGATGACAGCCTGGACATGGCCCACATGGCCCGTTTCGCCCTGCAATTCTGCGCTGAAGAATCCTGCGGCAAATGCACGCCGTGCCGGATCGGCTCCACCCGTGGAGTGGAAGTGGTGGACCGACTGCTCGCCAGCACCGATGCCGGTGCCCGCCAGGAACAGGTCCTGTTGCTCCAGGATCTTTGCGACACCCTGCAATACGGTTCGCTCTGTGCCTTGGGTGGGATGACGTCCTATCCTGTCGCCAGCGCCCTCAAGCATTTCCCTGCCGACTTCGGTCTGGCGACCACGGAGGCCGACCAATGATCAATATTTTCGATCCCGCCAGCGATATCGACCTGGGCACCCCGGAACGCGAAAGCGAGGTGCAGGTCAGCCTGAGCATTGACGGCCGCGAAATCACCGTTCCCTCCGGGACTTCGGTGATGCGCGCCGCGGCATTGCTCGGCACCACCATCCCCAAACTCTGCGCCACCGACAGCCTGGAGCCGTTCGGCTCTTGCCGCATGTGCCTGGTGGAGATCGACGGCATGCGCGGCTATCCGGCCTCGTGCACCACGCCGGTCACCGAAGGCATGGTGGTACGCACCCAGACGTCGCGACTCGCCGGGCTGCGGCGGAACGTGATGGAACTGTACATCTCCGACCACCCGCTGGACTGCCTGACGTGCTCGGCCAACGGCAATTGCGAATTGCAGACGGTGGCGGGGCAGGTCGGCCTGCGTGAAGTGCGCTATGGCTACGAGGGTGACAACCACCTGGCCGAAACGAAGGACGTTTCCAACCCTTATTTCGACTATGACCCGAGCAAATGCATCGTCTGCAACCGCTGCGTGCGTGCCTGCGAGGAAACCCAGGGCACCTTCGCGCTGACCATCACCGGACGCGGCTTCGATTCGCGCGTGGCGGCCGCTGGCGGCGACAACTTCCTCGACTCCGAATGCGTGTCCTGCGGCGCTTGTGTGCAAGCCTGCCCGACGGCCACGCTGATGGAAAAAAGCGTGGTGGAAATCGGTCAGCCGGAGCGCAGCGTCATCACCACCTGCGCGTACTGTGGTGTCGGGTGCTCTTTCCGTGCGGAAATGAAAGGCGACCAGCTGGTGCGCATGGTCCCGGACAAGAACGGCCAGGCCAACCATGGCCATTCCTGCGTCAAGGGTCGTTTCGCCTGGGGCTACGCCACCCACCCGGATCGCATCACCAAGCCGATGATCCGCAAGCACATCAACGATCCGTGGCAGGAAGTCAGCTGGGACGAAGCCGTCAATTACGCGGCCAGTGAATTCCGCCGCATCCAGCTGAAGTACGGACGCGATTCTATCGGCGGCATCACCTCCAGCCGCTGCACCAACGAAGAAACCTACCTGGTGCAGAAGCTGGTGCGTGCCGCTTTCGGCAACAACAACGTCGACACCTGCGCGCGGGTCTGCCATTCGCCGACCGGTTATGGCCTCAAGCAGACACTCGGCGAGTCCGCCGGCACTCAGACCTTCGACTCGGTGATGCTGGCCGACGTGATCCTGGTGATGGGCGCCAACCCCACCGATGCCCACCCGGTATTCGGTTCCCAGCTCAAGCGTCGCCTGCGCCAGGGCGCACGGCTGATCGTCATCGACCCACGGCGCATCGACCTGGTGGATTCGCCCCATGCCCGTGCCGAGCTGCACCTGCAGCTTCGCCCAGGCACCAACGTGGCGATGCTCAATGCACTGGCTCACGTGATCGTCACCGAAGGACTGGTCAACCAGCCTTTCGTCGACGAGCGTTGTGAAGCGGCGGAATTTGCCCGCTGGCGTGACTTCGTCAGCCTGCCGGAGAACGCGCCCGAGGTCTTGGGCCCGGTCTGCGGCGTGCCTGCCGAGCAGATCCGCGCCGCCGCGCGGCTCTACGCCACGGGTGGCAACGCGGCCATCTACTATGGCCTCGGCGTGACCGAACACAGCCAGGGCAGTACCTCGGTGATGGGCATTGCCAACCTTGCGATGGCCACCGGCAACATCGGCCGCGAAGGTGTCGGCGTGAACCCGCTGCGTGGACAGAACAACGTGCAGGGTTCCTGCGACATGGGCTCGTTCCCCCACGAACTGCCCGGTTATCGCCACGTCTCCAACGAGGTGGTACGCGCCCAGTTCGAGCAGGCCTGGAACGTGACCCTGCAACCCGATCCGGGGCTGCGCATTCCGAACATGTTCGAGGCGGCGCTGGATGGCTCCTTCAAGGCACTTTATTGCCAAGGCGAGGACATCGCCCAGAGTGACCCGAACACCCAGCACGTGACTGCGGCCCTGAGCGCCCTGGAATGCGTGGTGGTCCAGGACATCTTCCTCAACGAGACGGCCAAGTTCGCCCACGTATTCCTGCCGGGCAGTTCGTTCCTCGAGAAGGACGGTACGTTCACCAACGCCGAGCGCCGCATTTCCCGGGTACGCAAGGTGATGGAGCCCCTGGCCGGCAAGGCCGACTGGGAAGCAACCATCGCCCTGTCCGAGGCCCTGGGTTACAAGATGGACTACAAGCATCCTTCCGAAATCATGGATGAGATTGCCCGCCTGACGCCGACCTTCACCCGGGTCAGCTACGCCGAACTGGATCGCCATGGCAGCCTGCAATGGCCGTGCAACGATGAGGCGCCGGACGGTACGCCGATCATGCACATCGAGCAATTCGTGCGCGGCAAGGGGCGCTTCATGCTCACCGGCTACGTGCCGACCGATGAGAAGGTCAACAGTCGCTATCCATTGCTGCTGACCACCGGGCGTATTCTCAGCCAATACAACGTGGGTGCTCAGACCCGACGCACGGAGAACGTTGCCTGGCACGAGGAAGACCGGTTGGAGATCCATCCGACCGACGCCGAGAACCGCGGTATCGTCGAGGGCGATTGGGTCGGCATCGGCAGCCGTGCCGGGCAGACGGTGCTGCGCGCCAAGGTCTCCGAGCGAGTGGCGCCGGGGGTGGTCTACACCACCTTCCACTTCCCGGAATCGGGTGCCAACGTGATCACCACCGACAACTCGGACTGGGCCACCAACTGCCCGGAATACAAGGTGACGGCGGTGGAAATCGTGCGGGTCAGCCAGCCTTCGGAATGGCAGAAACGCTACCAGGCCTTCAGCGATGAACAGGGGCGCCTGCTGCGCGAACGTCGTCATGCCGAGAAAGCCGAGGTGCGTCGATGAGTACCGAAAGCCTGATCAAGATGGCCAACCAGATTGGCCAGTACTTCTCCAGCGAGCCGGACAAGACATTGGCCGTGAATGGCGTGCGCCAGCATATCCAGAGTTTCTGGACGCCGGTCATGCGCAATCAGCTGATGAAGTGGCAGGTGGAGAACCCGGGCGATAGCCTGCACCCACTGGTGCAGGCGGCATTGAGGGAGTCGTAGCGGATGGTTCGGTGCACCGCCCCGGTGGGGTTGTGCACCGATCAGTTGCCGCTCAGTTGACGGTGATGAAGGGGTCCCAGCTGTACTCCTGACTGGATTTCAGGTTTTGGTCCAGCAGGACGAAGGTAATGGTGTAGGAGAGTTTGCCTTTGTTCACGGCCAGGGCCGGCCATAAAGTGTATTGCACTGGGGTTGAGGAGTAGCCGCCCTTGGCATTTGGATCTATGAAGGGCACCACGCCAGGGAGGGTGGCAGGAGGGTCGATGGTGATGCTACCCAAGTAATCACCGCCTACCTTGGAGGTTTGTTGCACCGCGGTAATCATTGCGATGCGGTCGAAGTTTCGTGACAGGGTCGTGGCACGCCAGCGAATGTTGTCGCCGGAGTTGACGTCGAACCATAGCTCGTCGCCACCGTTCAAGCCATCGCCGCTGGCGTGGCTGTCGATCAGATCGCGATTCACCAGCATGGAAACCGACTTCGCTACATCGTTGTGGGCCAGCAGGTAGTCGGCATCAATGGTGACAAGTACATCAACCGTTCGGGTCGCGCTAGACATCGAATTGCTCCTTTATCCATATCCATGTTGACGTCAACGACCGCGGGTGTCCGGGCACCCGGTCCCTGGGTGCGGTCCTGGGAGGAACGATAGGTGATGGCTCAATGGAGTCAAATTTTCGTTTTTTTGACAGTCGTTAAGCGAAGCGAAACGTGGCAGAGGTATTTTCTTGATTTGGCTCTGATCCGGGCACGGTTCTGACGTGTGTCGGGTGATTGTCCTGCGCTGTTAGTGGGAAAAAGCTGACAGCAATTATCGGCAGTATGGCAATAGAGGCTTGTTAGGTTCAGGATGTACACAGCTATTGCGTACCCACCGGGCCCTGTGGGAGCCGGGCTTGCCCGCGATGGCGGGGGTACATTCAGAATTGCTGCCAGCTGACCCACCGCCATCGTGAGCAGGCTCGCTCCCACACTGAATTGGGGGTGTACGCAGCTTTTGCATACCCACTAGACCCTGTGGGAGCGAGCCTGCTCGCGATGACGTCAGCACATTCAGAGTTACGGCCAACTGATCCACCGCTTTCGCGAGCAAGCTCGCTCCCACCAGAGCATCGTCACTCGCGCAACGCTCGAAAGAATGCCCGGATATCCGCCGCCAACAACGCCGGCTGTTCCAGCGCCGCGAAGTGACCACCCCGTGGCATCGTGGTCCAGCGTTCCACCGTACAGCACCGCTCCACCCAGCTTCTTGGCGGCATGGGCAGTTCCTTGGGAAACAGCGCAACCCCAACCGCAGGCTTCACCCGCTCCCCACTGTTGAACTGCAACGGTCGCTTGCTGCCTTCCACGTACTGACGAAACGACGAGCCGATACAGTTCGTCAGCCAGTAGAGCGTCACATTGGTCAGCAACCAGTCACGGTCGATGGCCGGATCGGTATCACACCAGGCCAGCAGTTTTTCCCCCATCCAGGCCAACAGTCCGGCCGGTGAGTCGTTCAAGCCCACGGCCAGGCTCTGGGGTTTGGTTCGTTGCAGGTGGGCGTAGGCGCCTTCGGTATCGCCAAATGCCGCGGCGCGCTGGAGGAAAAGCGTTTCATCCGCTGTCTGCGGTGGCTCGGTTTTGCCCAGGGGAGGGCGGTAGGAGCCCGGAATGTAATTGAGATGAATCCCTGTCACCTGCTCGGGAAACCGCACACCCAGCCAGGTCGAGACCCCCGCGCCAATGTCCCCGCCCTGGGCGCCAAAGCGCTCATAACCCAGCCCGCCCATCAGCTCCTGCCACAACCCGGCAATCGCATGGGGCCCCATGCCCGCTTGCATGAACGGCGCGGAAAAGGTGTAGCCCGGCAGCGACGGCACCACCACATGGAACGCGTCCGCCGGGTCGCCACCGTGACTGGCCGGGTCCGTCAGTAGCGCAATGATGCGCTGCATCTCGATGAACGAACCGGGCCAGCCATGGGTCAGGACGAGCGGCATCGGATCCGGCCCGACGCCACGTTGATGAACAAAGTGCACCCGCTGCCCGCCGATGTCGGCAACAAACTGCGGCAAGCGATTGAGCTCAGCCTCCCGCGCGCGCCAGTCGAACCCAGTCGACCAGTAAGCAAGCAGATCGCGCAGCACGTCCATGTCCATGCCTTCGCTCCAGCCTTGATCGAGCAACGGCTCGGGCAGCCGTGTATTGCGCAAGCGATGGCGCAGGTCTTCCAGGGCGCGCTCGGGGATGTCGAGGGAGAAGGGTTCGATGAGCATGGTCTGGGCCTGGTTACTTTGTATGGGCTGGTGACATCTTATGACGCAAGCCAACTACCAGGCGGGCTCAACGCAAACGCGATACCTGATCTCCCGATCAAACGAGTCCTCAGGGTTCTCATAAGCTTCAAGCGTTTCCAGAAACCCCATCTGCTCCAGACCCGCCAGGTCTTCGAGCGACCATCCAAACGGAAAGTCGCTGGAGACGTCTTCGCCCCGGCATTCGACCCAGTGGTAGACCCCGAATGGGATGTAGCCGAGCCACTCCGACTGATAGACGATTTCGTTGGATTTATGGGCCTTCACCACTGCTGTGATCAAGTCTTTGATGATTGCCTGACGGTCATTCATGGTGCCTGCTCATTTCGTTCACTGGCCTGCCGGTCGGCCAGGACCGGTTATAGGTGCGAACGCCGCTCTTGTCAAAAGACACGGTCCTGGTCGCGTACATTTGAAATGTACGGCGTTGCTCGCCAGAATCGCAGCCCGATCCGGCCAACGCTGTCGGACGTGTGGGGTGAGAGAGGGTGCGATTGAACGAACAGACATTGTCCATGCGCCTGGAGCGGGTGGCGGCGCAGGTGCCGGTGGGTGCGCGGCTGGCCGATATTGGCTCGGATCACGGTTATTTGCCGGTGGCACTGGTGCGCCGTGGCGTCATTGTCGCGGCGGTGGCCGGGGAGGTGGCGATGACGCCGTTTCGCTCGGCTGAACGGACGGTGCGGGAAAATGGCCTGGAGCCGTGGATCACCGTGCGTCTGGCTGACGGCCTGGCGGCCATCGAGCCGGGAGACGGGATCACCGCGGTCAGCTTCTGTGGCATGGGCGGCGAGACGATCCGCGACATCCTCGACCGCGACCAGTCACGCCTGAGCGGCCGGGAGCGCCTGATTCTGCAACCCAATGGCGGCGAGCAGCCGCTGCGCCTGTGGTTGATGGAGAACGGCTACCGCATTCTCGGCGAGGAAGTGCTGCGGGAAAACCGCTTCGACTACGAAATCATCGTCGCCGAGCGCTCCGGGCCGGTGCTGTACACCGCCGAGGAACTGTACTTCGGCCCGCTGCTGCTGGGCGTGCGCAGCTCCGCATTCCTGGGGAAATGGCAGCGCAGGTTGCGCCAGAAACAGAAGACCCTGGCGGGCTTCTGTCGGGCGCGGCAGGCCGTGCCGGAGGACATGGTGCAGGATCTTGTCCGGCAGATCCGGTGGATTGCCGAGCTGCTGGCTTGAGCTGGCATTGATAACCAGGCACCGGACCCTGTGGGTGCCTGCTCGCGATGAGGGCTGTGTGTTCGACATCGCCGTCACTGATCACCCACGAATACGAATGTGCGGCGTGACCGACATCCCCACCCGCAGTTTCGCCGTTGCCGGCTGGTCGGGTTCGATGCGGATGCGCACGGGCAGGCGTTGGACGATCTTCGTGAAATTGCCCGTAGCGTTGTGTGGGGCGATGGCGGAGTAGCTGACGCCGCTGGCGGGCCCCAGGCTTTGTACGGTGCCTGTCAGCGTTTCCCCCGGCAGCGCATCCACTTCGATGTCCACGGCCTGGCCGGTTTGTACCCGGGCCAGTTGTGTTTCCCGGAAGTTGGCGGTGATGTAGACCGCATCGAGCGGCACAATCGCGAGCAAGGGTTTGCCGGCATTGACGAACGCGCCGACGCGCACGGATTTTTCCCCGATCGTGCCATTGATCGGTGCGGTGATGCGGGTATAGGACAACTTCAGTTCGGCAATGGCCTGCGCGGCTTGGGCGTGGGCGAGGGTGGCCCTGGCCTGGTCCAGGTCGGCCTTGAGAATGTCCACCTGTTGCCGGGCCGCCTGCAGGGCTGCCTGGCTTTTTTCCAGGCCGGCCTGTTGCACGCTCAGTTGCGCTTCTGCCTGTTGCTGGGCCTGCACGGTGCCGGAGCCGTCGGCGGCCAGGTTGCGATAGCGGGTGTGGTTGACCTTGGCCAGCTTGAGCGCGGCGTCGTCCGCGGCGACTGCGGCCTGGGCCTGGCGAATGACGGTCTGCTGCTGGATCAGGCGTGCTTGCAGGTTGGCGATACCGGCCTGGGCGCTGGCGACCTGGGCCTTCGCTACATTCACGGAGGCGACGAAATCCCGGTCGTCGATGAGCGCCAGCAAATCCCCTTTCTTGACGGGCTGGTTGTCTTCGACGAACACCGTTTCGATCGTCCCCGATACCTGCGGCGCTACCGTAGTGAAGTCGGCGTGGACATAGGCATCGTCCGTCGATTGGGTCGAGGCGTTGGACTCGGAGCGATTGAGATAGAACACGCCGCCAATGGCCACGGTGAGCAGCAGCGTCGCACTGATCCGGGCTTTCTTCGGTAAGGCCATGATGAGTTACCCGTGTGAGAGAGAAGGAGGCGTCAAGGCAGGCGCTGGGATGTAGGTCAGCCGTAGCACCAGGGGAATCATCAGCAGCGCCAGCACGCCCAACACCCGATAGGCGTCAGTGATGGACAGCACCAGCGACTGTTGACTGACGATGCCCATCAGTGCTGGCGGTTCAGGTACGACCAGGGCGTTACCGGCCAGGGCCGCTTGATCCAGCAGCATTTCCCCATGGAAACGGCCGCGCACGGTCATGAGCTGGCCGATGACCGCCGCGCCAAACAGCGAACCAAAGGCTCGTAGCGTGTTGATGGTGCCGGACACGTAAGGACCTTCGGGGGGCTGCACCACGCTGGTGATCAGGAACAGCATCGACACCACCGCCATCGGTTGTCCCAAGGCCTGCAGCGTTTGCGCCAGGACGAACTGGTCGCGGTTCCAGTCGGCGGTCAGTTGTGCACCGCACAGGCACGCCAGGGCGATCAGCGACAAACCCGAGGCGAACACGATGCGTGCATCGACCCACTTGCGGTACAGCAATAGCGCCACAACAGGCCCCAGTACCAGTTGTGGCAACGCGACGATCAACCCAATCGAGGCCATCTGCAGCGGACGATAGTTCTGCAACGGGCCGAGATAACTGGCCGGTAGCAATGAGCTGGATAGCAGTACCACCAGCAATGACAGAAACAGAATGCAGCCCAGGCCCAGGTTGCGGCGCCCGAGGATCTGCAGCTTGATGAACGGCGAGGGGTGATACCACTCGGTCAACAAGTACACCGTCATCAGGGTCAGGCCCATCAGCAGGGATGCGGTGATCAACGGCGAGTGAAACCAGTCCAGTCGCATGCCCTGGTCCAGTGCGACGGTGATCAGGCCCAACGCCGGTACGCCGCAGGCCATGCCGGGCCAGTTGGCCTGGCGAAAGCGCGGGGTCTGGATGGGCTCCCGGGGCAGTCCCCAGGCGATCAAACCGGCGGCGATGAACGCCAGGGGGATGATCTGCCAATACACCCAGCGCCAGTCGTGCAGCCCATCCGTCCAGTTTCCCGCCAGCCAGATGGACAGGTTGGGCGCGAAGGTCGCGGTCATCGCATACAGCGCCAAACCATACAGTCGTATGGCCGGCGGCAGGAATTTCAGGGCTGCCATCATCAGCAAGGGGATCGTCGTGCCGCTGGCGATGCCCTGGGCAAAACGCAGGGCCAACAAAAGCTCCAGGTTGTGGATCAACGGCAAGAGCAAGGCGAGCAGAGTGCAAACAGAGAGCATCCACAATTCGAAGCGCCGCAGCGACAAGGTCAGGGCGAACCAGGCCGAAAAGGGCATGGCGATCAGTTCTCCGGCGCTGTAGGCCGTAGTCAGCCAGGAGCCGTCGTCGAAACCCAGGCCCAGAGCACCCCGGACATCCGCCAGCGCCAGGGCACCGACCCGGGTGTTCAACCCGGCCATCATGGCCGCGAGGAAAATGCCGACAAGGCCGACCAACGGCCGGAGGGAGGATTGGGGCCGGGGCGCTGCGTCAGCCGCTGCGCTGGCCGGCGACACGGCGGCGACGTTCATTGTTCGCCCTCCGGATCCCAGCCACCGCCCAAGGACTTGTAGAGATTGACCACGGTGAGCGTGGCGTCGGTGGTGCTGGCGTTGAGGCGGGTCTGACTGGCAAGCACGTTGAGTTGTGCGGTCAGCACGCTCAGATAGTCGGCGGCGCCTTGCTGATAGCCGCGCTCGGCTGCATGCAGGGCCTGCTGGTTCTGCTCGAAGGACGTCTGCAGTTCGTCGTGTTGGCGCTGTTGGGCGGCCCAGGCATCCAGGGCATTGTCCACTTCGTGCCAGGCCCGCAGCACCGTTTTGCGGTACGCAAGGGCGGCGCTTTTCTGCCGCGATTCATTCAACTCCAGGCGCTGGGTCAGTCGACCGCCCTGGAAAATCGGCAGGTAAACCGTCGGGCCGATGGAGAAGGTGTGTGAATCCCAGCTGCTGAGGTCGCCGCTGTTGAAGGCTTCCACGCCGAGGCGTCCCTTGAGACCGATCCGTGGATAGAAGTCGGCCTTGGCGACGCCGATGGCAGCGGTCGCGGCATGCAGCCGTGCTTCGGCGCGCAGGATGTCGGGGCGCCGGCGGGCCAGTTCGGAAGAAATTCCGACCGGTATGCGGCTGGGCAGCGTCGGCAAGGGCATCGCCGGGCCCAGTTGGGCGTCGAGCGTGCGAGGTTGCTCGCCCAGCAGCAACGCCAGTGCGTTCATCTGGGCATTGCGGCGCTGGCCCAGTTCCGGCAGCAGGGCCTTGATCGTCGCCAGTTGCGCGCGAGCGGTCGCGGTTTCGAAGTGGGTGGCGACGCCATTGCGCTCGCGGCTTTGCGCCAGGCCCAGGGTCCGCTCGGCGACGGAGAGGTTTTGTCGGGCGATGGCCAACTGCGCCTGGGTTCCACGCAGTTGCAGATAGGTTCGGGCCACTTCGGCGGACAACGCGACCCGGGCCGCTTCGCGGTCATACACGGTGGCTTCCAGGGTCGCCGCGGCGCCTTCACGAGCCCGTCGGGCCCGGCCCCATAGATCGATTTCCCAGCTGGCGTCAAAGCCAAGCTGCCAGAAATTGGTGGCGTCGGTAGGGGCACCCAAGGCAGCGAACTTGCCGTTTTCGCTGAGGGCCTCGCGGGTGTAGCTGGCGTAGGCACCCACATTGGGTTGCAACTGCGATGAGGTGATGCCCAATTGTGCCCGGCTCTGTTCGATGCGCTCGGAAGCCATTTGCAGATCGAGGTTGCCGACCTGGGCCCGTGATTGCAGCCGGGCCAGCGTTGCGTCGTTGAACAGCAGCCACCACTGAGATGGAACCGCAGCGCTGGAAACGCGGGGGACACCGGCATGCTCGGGCCGGGGCGTCAGTTGCACGGTGTCGAGGTCGTGCCCGGGTTTCGTGAAGTCGGGACCGACCATGCAGCCCGCCAGGGAAACGGCTCCCATGCCGATAAGGCCGATACTGAATCGTCTCAGGACGCGTTGGGGTGACTTGAAAAACGCCGACATAGCCAGTTACCCGGAAGGTTCACGGGCGAGCCGCCCGCCGTGAGTCCATGCTATTGAGGGCTGCTTGCGGACGCACTTCTACATCGGTTCAGAAAAACCATACGTCGGTGGCGACGGATTATACGAAGGTATGAGCAGGGGTGATCAGTGCCGTTGGCTGAGGGCGGTTTCGATACACTCCAGCAACTGGTCGGCTTCACAGGGTTTTGGCAGGCAGGCAATCAGACCAGGGGTGCCGACGCCCAGTTGCGAGACTTTTCCGGGGTAGGCGGTGATGAAAATGGTGGGTATCCTGAAACCCATCGCACCGAGTCGCTCGTGCAGCTCCACGCCACTCATGCCGGGCATCTGGATATCGGACACCAGGCAGTTCGTCCCGGCGGGGCCGGCGTTGTCGAGGAAGTCCAAGGCGCTGCAATAGGTGCGGACGGCATAGCCACTGGAGCGCAACAAGCTTTTGAGGGCGGCCCGAACGGATTCGTCATCATCGACGACTGCAATGGTTTGCGTGTTGCGTAGCTGGGTGTCTTCCATAAGGGTCGCTCGTGACAGCGCCTGTCGTGAAATACACGATACGCGGTCTCACAAGGCGCAGAAGTATACCTACGTATGACCGGTTAAGACCAAAGGGTCGTTTCGTTCTGCTCAATGCAAGCCGATGGAAAACAGCATGCAAATATTATGGGACGATGGTGAGCGTACCTTCTGTCGGCAACTGCGTTCGGGCGCGGAGGGCAAGTATTCTGTACTGGTTGCCCGACCCGCTGGCGAACAACCTCGCCCCGGCTGCCTGGGCCGCCTTGCTCATGAATTCGGCCTGAAGGACGAGCTGGAGAGCACCTGGGCGGTGCGACCGCTGGAGATGTTGCGCGAAGGTGCCCAGATGCATCTGGTGCTTGAGGACCCGGGCGGCGTACCGCTCATGCAACTGCTGATCGCGCCTATGGAAACCGCCACGTTCCTGCGCCTTGCCGTGGGCATCGCCGTGGCATTGGGCAAGCTGCATCGACAGGGTCTCGTCCATAAGGACATCAAACCCAGCCATATCCTGGTCAACTGCACCGACGGCCAGGCCCGGCTCACGGGTTTCGGCCTTGCCTCGCGCTTGCCCCGGGAGCGGCAGGCGCCCGAGACCCTGGCCGGCACGCTCGCCTACATGGCGCCCGAGCAGACCGGGCGGATGAACCGCTCGATCGATTCGCGCAGCGACCTCTATTCCTTCGGCGTCACCCTTTACCAGATGTTGACCGGCTCGCTGCCGTTCACCGCGTCCGATCCCATCGAGTGGGTGCACTGCCATATCGCAAGGAAGACCTTGCCGCCCAGCGAGCGGGTCGCCACCGTCCCCGAGATGCTGTCTCTCATAGTCATGAAGCTGCTCGCCAAGACCGCCGAGGAGCGTTACCAGACGGCTGCCAGTGTCGAGCATGACCTGCGGCGGTGCCTGGCGGACTGGCAACAACAGGGCCGCATCGCTGCCTTTACCCTGGGCGAACACGGCGCGTCGGATCGGCTGCTGATTCCGGAAAAACTCTATGGCCGTGAGCAAGAGGTCGACACCCTGGTCGCCGCGTTTTCCCGGATCGTTCAAAGCAGCTCACCGGAGCTGGTGCTGGTCACCGGTTACTCGGGCATCGGCAAGTCTTCGGTGGTCAATGAGTTGCACAAGGCGCTGGTGCCGCCGCGAGGCCTCTTCGCCAGCGGCAAGTTCGATCAGTACCGGCGCGATATTCCGTATTCGACTCTGGTGCAGGCATTCCAGAGCCTGGTGCGTACATTGCTGGGCAAGAGTGACGCAGAGCTGGCGACGTGGCGTGATGCCTTGCAGGAAGCGCTGGACGCCAACGCGCGGCTGATGACCGACCTGATTCCCGAACTCAAACTGATCATCGGCGAGCCGCCGCCGGTCACAAGTCTTGATCCACAACAGGAGCAACGTCGCTTCCTGCTGGTGTTCCGGCGCTTTATCGGAGTGTTCGCCCGTGAGGACCATCCGCTCGCGTTGTTTCTCGATGATTTGCAATGGCTCGACGCGGCGACCCTCGACCTGTTGGAGGACCTGCTCATCAGCTCCGATGTGCGACACCTGATGCTCGTCGGCGCCTACCGCAGCAACGAAGTGGATGTCCTGCACCCGCTGACCGCCAAGCTCCAGGCCATCCGCAGCGCCGGTGGCAAGGTCAGCGAGATCAGCTTGACGCCGCTGGCCAAGTCGCATGTCGAGCAGTTGATCACCGAGGCGCTGCAGGACGAGTCCTCACGTATCGAGCCCCTGGCGCAGCTGGTGCTGGATAAAACCGCCGGCAATCCGTTCTTCGTGATCCAGTTCCTGCAGGCGCTCGCCGAGGAACATCTGCTGACCTACGACCATGAGGCGCGGCAATGGTGGTGGGACCCGGATCGTATCCACGCCAAGGGCTATACCGACAACATCGTGGACCTGATGGTCGGCAAACTGGTGCGCCTGCCGGAGGAAACGCAGCAGGCCCTGCAGCAACTGGCGTGCCTGGGTAACGTGGCTGACCTCAAGACGCTTTCGACTGCCCTGGACATTCCGCAGGAGCAGCTCAGGACCGTGCTCTGGGAGGCGATTCGCCAGGAGCTGGTGGAGCGATTGGACGGCGCCTATCGGTTCGTTCATGACCGCATCCACGAAGCGGCCTATTCGCTGATCCCCGAGGATTCACGTGCCGAGGCCCACCTGCGCATCGGACGCCTGCTTGCCGCGCAAACGTGCGAACAGGAACGGGACGAGGCGATTTTCGAAATAGTCGGCCAACTCAACCGTGGTGCTGCGTTGATCACCGACCTGGGCGAGCGCGAGCAACTGGCGCAATTCAACCTGATCGCCGGGCAGCGGGCCAAGGCCTCGACGGCCTATGCTTCGGCGCTGAGCTACTTCATTACCGGGATGCAGTTGCTGGATGAGGAGTGCTGGTCCCGTCGCCATGAACTGATGTTCGCATTGATGCTGAGTCGGGCCGAGTGCGAGATGCTGACCGGGCAACTGGAAGTGGCGGACGCGTGCCTGACCGCCCTGGCGGATCGCGCCACGACGGTGATCGAACGGGCCCGCGTTGCCTGCCTGCTGATGGATGTCTATTTGCTCCTGGACCGCAGTGACGGCGCAGTTGCGGTCTGCCTGGCCTATCTGCGGCATGTGGGCATCGAATGGTCGGCGCATCCGAACGACGCTCAGGTTCGCGAGGAGTATGAGCGCATCGGCTCGTTGCTCGGCGAGCGGGCTATCGAAGAGCTTATCGATCTGCCGCTCATGGACGATCCGACGTCCCTCATGACGCTCGACGCGTTGGGCAAACTCTTCGCGCCGGCCTTGCAAAGCGACGGCAACCTGGCGGATCTGTTGATCTGCAAAGCGGTCAACCTGAGCCTGGAGCGGGGCAACTGCGACGCATCTTGTGTGCTCTATGCCAATTTCTTCCGGGTCGCCGGCCGGCGCTTCGGTGACTACCAAATGGGGTTCCGGTTCGGCCAGCTCGGTTGTGCCCTTGTCGAGCAACGGGGCCTGACGCGCTTCGAGGCCAGCACCTACCTGTGCTTCTCGTGTTTTGCCGTGCGCTGGATGAGGCCGGTGGGGGAGTGTCGCGACCTGCTGCGCCGCTCCTTCGCAGCGGCGAACCGGATTGGCGATCTGCCCTACGGTGCCTATGCCGGCAACAACCTCGTCGCCGACCTGCTGTTCGCTGGCGAGTCGCTGCATGACGTACAAGGCGAGTCCGAACGGGGCCTGGCGTATGCAAGAAAGGTGGGATTCGGACTGGTCACCGATTTCATCGTCACGCAACTGACGCTGATCCGAATGCTCCGTGGCGAGACCCCCACCTTCGGTCGCCTGGACGACGGTGAGTTGAGCGAGTCTGTCAGCGAAGCCCACTTGTCCAGTAACCCGGACCTGGTGTTGGCCGAGTGTCTGTACTGGGTCCGCAAACTACAGGCGCGCTACCTGGCCGACGATGCCGAGGCCGCCGTCGAGGCGGCGGCCAAGGCCCACCGGCTGCTCTGGGTTTGCCAGGCGTTCTGCGAAGAAGCCGAGTATCACTTCTATGGTGCGTTGGCCAGGGCCGCCCGCTGCGACAGCGTCTCGCTGGACGAGCAGGCGCAGCACTTGATCGCCATGGCGGTCGACCACCAGTGGCTCGAGGCCTGGGCCCGGCAATGTCCGGAAAATTTCGCCAGCCGCGCCGCCCTGGTCGGTGCCGAGATCGCCCGGGTCGAGGGGCGGGTGATCGACGCCGAGCTGCTCTACGAACAAGCCCTGGACGCCGCCCAGGCCAGCGGCTTTGTCCATGTCGAAGCGCTTGCCAATGAGCTGGCCTCGCGTTTCTATCGGGCGCGCGGCTTCGGCAAGATCGCCCGCGTCTACTTGCAGGATGCCTGTTACGACTACCTGCGTTGGGGCGCCGATGGCAAGGTGCGACAGCTTGAGGACACGTTCCCCGCACTCAGGACCGACGAGCCTGCGCCCGGTCCGACCACCACGATGGCGACACCGGTCGAACACCTTGACCTGGCCACGGTGCTCAAGGTCTCCCAGGCCGTGTCGGGCGAAATCGTCCTGGAAAAACTGGTCGACACAATCATGGGCACCGCGATCGAGCAGGCCGGTGCCGAACGTGGCTTGCTGATTCTGTTGCAGGACGGCGAACAGCGGATCGCTGCGCAGGTGACTGCCGGCGGCGCCACCACGCAGCTGCGACATGCGCCGGTGAGCGCAGCGTTATTGCCGGAGTCGGTTCTTTATCATGTTTTGCGCACCCGCGAGAGTGTGGTGCTGGACGATGCCCTGGTCGAAGCGCCGTTTGCCACGGATCCCTATATCCGTCAGCAGCACGTCCGTTCTGTCCTGTGCCTGCCGCTGACCAACCAGGCCAAGCTCGTCGGCGCGCTCTATCTGGAAAACAACCTGGCGCCCCAGGTCTTCAGTCCTGGCCGGATCGCCGTGTTGAAGCTGGTGGCCTCACAGGCCGCGGTTTCCCTGGAGAATGCGCGCCTGTACCGCGAGGTCGCCGAGCGCGAAGCGAAGATCCGCCGCCTGGTGGATGCCAACATCATCGGCATTCTCGTCTGGCACGCCGATGGACACATCATCGAGGCCAACGATGCGTTCCTGCGCATGTTGGGGTACCAGCGCGAAGACCTGGCCTGCGGCGGCCTGCGCTGGAGAGACCTGACCGTGCCGGAGTTTCGTGAACTCAGCGACCGCTCTTTGGCGCAGGCGTTGCTGACCGGACACGCCCGGCCCTACGAAAAGGAATATTTCAGGAAGGATGGCAGCCGCTTGCCGGTCATTGTCGGCCTGGCCCTGTTCGAAGCGGGTAGCAATGAGGGGGTTGCCTTCGTATTGGACCTGACCGAACGCAGGCAGGCGGAAGAAAAAATCCGTGAAAGCGAACGCCGCTATCGCGAGGTGCAAACCGAACTGGCCCATGCCAACCGTGTGGCGACCATGGGGCAATTGGTGGCTTCCATCGCTCACGAAGTCAATCAGCCGATCGCCGCCGCCATTCTCAACGCCAATGCGGCATTACGCTGGTTGAACGCCCAGCCACCGGACATCGACGAGGTCCGGCCGGTGCTGGAGCGCCTTATCCTCGACGCCAACCGAGCGGCGGATGTGCTGGGCCGGATTCGTGGGCATATCCGCAAGGCGCCGCCACAGAAGGGCCCGGTGGACATCAAAGCGGCCATCGAGGAGATGATCGAGTTTACCCGTGGCCAGATCATCAAGAGCGGCGCCTCGATACAGACACAACTCATGAACGGCTTGCCCTTGATTGAAGGCGACCGCGTAGAGCTGCAGCAGGTGCTGCTCAACCTGATCATGAATGCATTGGAAGCCATGGGCAGTGTCAGTGCCGGCGAGCGGCGGTTGGTGATCTGCGCGACGCTGGACGAGACGGACTGCGTGCTGGTCAGTGTGAGCGATACGGGCCCGGGGTTCGCCTCGCAAAGCACCGACCTGGTATTCACCTCGTTTTACACCACCAAGCCCACCGGCCTGGGGTTGGGGTTGTCGATCTGTCGCTCGATCGTCGAGGCCCATGGCGGTTGCCTGAGGGCGATCGCCAACCCGCCGCGCGGCGCCACCGTTCAATTCACGCTGCCCATCGCGCCCCTTTGAGGGCGTTGGCTTAGGCTCTGCATGAAAAGCCTAATACTTAGGTTTAAAGGCCATATATCAATCGGTCACCCAAACCAACCCACGTACAAATGAAACGCGATAACTCCCGGCGATATATTCCCCATCAAGGACTGCGGAGAATGTGTCGTGAACAACTTGACCGCCAGAGCAGCAGAGCAACTGTCATCTCTTCGTTCGATAGCGCTGATTTGCATGGCGCTCATCACGACGAGCGCTTTCTATCGCTTGAGCATGCCGATAGCCGAGCGTCACGGGTTCGCCGAGCCACGCCACTGTCACTCACGTCCGGCGCGCCTGGCGGAGGTTTCATTGCGGCCGGTCGATATCGAACAGCCTGCGGGTCACCTGCCGATAGGCGCACACTTGGTCAGCCCGCGTCGGTTCTACCTGCATCATGGGATCTATCTGGGCGGAGCAGACGTTGCCCACTATTCGGGATTCAGCGGTTCGCTCCGGCCGGGTCCCATCGAAGTGACGGATCTTGAGCATTTTGCCAACGGCAAGCCGGTCTGGATGCTTCAGGAACCCTGCAAATATTCCAGCGACGAAGTCGCTGATCGGGCGCGTTCGAGATTGGGTGAAAAGCAATACCGGGTCTTCTTCAATAACTGCGAGCATTTCTGCAGCTGGTGCACCAGCGGAGAAAGCTACAGTGCCCAGGTCGACGCCTGTTTCCATCGTCCCCATGCTCTGTTCGCGTTGATTTGCGCACTGGAACCCCACTGGGTGGCCTAGTGGCCTGTGCTAGAATTTTTTCCGTCCAGCCAAGAGGATCGTGCATGAACGGTAGTCCCTCGTCCCATGAGCCGGGCAGCAAGGATTCCATGGTGTTCGTGGTGGATGACGATGCCTCCATTCGCGATGCATTGAGCAATCTGCTGCGCTCGGTCGGGATTCGCGTCGAGACGTTTGCGTCCACTGCGGAGTTTCTCCAGCAACCGAAGACGGATTGTCCCAGTTGCCTGGTCCTCGATGTGCGACTGCAGGGCAGCAGTGGCCTGGACTTCCAGCGCCGGATGGCGGAGTCGGATTCGACTATTCCCATCATCTTCATCACCGGCCATGGCGACATCGAGATGTCGGTCAAGGCGATGAAAGCCGGCGCCGTGGATTTCCTGGCCAAACCCTTCCGCGAACAGGATCTGCTGGACGCGGTGACCGCCGCACTCCAGGCAGACACCAGGCGTCGCGAAATCCGGCAGCAGTCTGCCGACCTGCATGCCCACTACCAGACACTGACCGCCCGGGAAAAAGAGGTGATGGCTTTTGCGGTCAAGGGTCTGATGAACAAGCAGATCGCCGGGCAGATGAACCTGAGCGAAATCACCGTGAAGATCCACCGCGCCCACGCGATGAAGAAAATGCACGCCAAATCGTTCGCCGACCTGGTTCGAATGGCTGAGTCGCTGGGTATCGGGCCGAATCGCTGAACCTGTGGGCACCCGGTAATCTGCGTCTGACCACCCAATCCCTGTGGGAGCGAGCCTGCTCGCGATAGCGGAATGTCTGTCACGAAGATGTTGAACAGGCCGCCGCCATCGCGAGCAGGCTCGCTCCCACAGGGTTTGGCGTCATTCGCGGATGACTCTGGAATCCCATGAAGATAAAAATGAATTGTCTGTAAAAAGTTTTATTGACTAAAAAATATTGTCGGGTAATTATTTCCCTGCATCTGCTGTCACGCAGAGTCATTTCCAGGGGCAACCCGATGAATCAGAACACCGCGCCTTCACTGGCCAGTCTTTATGTCGAGACGCATGAGTCGTCATCCGGCGCACGCTTTACCTCTTCGTTCATGCAAGGCTTTCCGGCCGAACCTCACCGTCGTGTCACCTGGCACAACTGGATGCGTGCGCCTTTCAATCAATGGGGCTTTCGCAATCTGGCGCGCCTGCGGCCTTCTATCGATGTGCAGGCCGGGGCAGGGCCGGCCAGCGTTCTGAGGCAGACGCCACGAGCGCTGGATGAACTGCACTTCAATAGCGAGTGCGGCTTGAGCATCAGCGTGATCGAGCATCTGGTGGCCAGCCAGACAGACGCATTCCTGGTCATGCAGGGCGACACCGTGCTGTTCGAGCGCTACTTCAACGGCCAGGTGCCCCAGGACCGACACGTCATGTTCTCGGTGACCAAATCGCTGATCGGCACCCTGGGCGAACAGTTGGTCAGCGACGGTGTGCTCGATCCAGCATTGCCCGCGGCCCATTACGTGCCGGAGTTCGAAGGCAGTGCCTACGCCGATGCAACCGTGCGCCAGTTGTTCGACATGGCCGTGGGCATCCACTACAGCGAGGTGTACGACGACCCGGATTCGGAGAGCTCCCAGTACGGTTATGCCTGCGGTTTCCAACCGGCGCCGGCGCAGTACGCCCAGTTCGAGTCGCTGTACCAATTCCTGCCGTCGCTGCGAAAGCAGGGCGATCACGGTGGTTTCTTTCACTACGTGACGGCCACCACCGAAGCCCTGGCCTGGGTCATGGAGCGCGCCAGCGGCAAGGCTTGTCATCACCTGCTGGAAGAGGTCTGGAGCCAGTTGGGGTGTGAGCGCGACGGCTACTTCATGGCCGACCCATGGGGTCGCAGCGTGGCCGGTGCCGGTTTCAACGCCACCTTGCGCGACATGGCGCGCTTCGGTCGCCTGCTGGCCAATGACGGCCGTTACGAAGGGCGCCAGCTGCTGTCGCCCGAGACGATCGCGCGCATCGCCGCCGGCGCCGACCCGGCGATCTACGCCACATCCCCCGACTTCGAAGCCTGGACCCCCGGCGCCTCCTACCGCAGCCAGTGGTACGTCTTCAACGATCACAGCCAGGCGCTCATGGCCGGCGGCATCCATGGCCAGTACCTGTTCGTGGACAAGCCATCCGGCGTGGTGATCGTCAAGCAATCGTCCCTGAACGAAGCCGTCAGCCCGTTTGACGGGGACAGCGTGCGAATGCTGCGCGCCATCGCGGCGCACCTCGGCGACTGACCACGCTTCCCGATTACAAGATCGCGTTCCATTCACCTGGCCCTGCCAGGTGTTGGCGACGTTCTGCGCCGCCATTCACTGCCCTGTAACAACAATAAATCACACAGGAGCTTCACATGGTTTCCATGACGCGTTTATCTCGAACGTTCCTGGCGGTCGGGCTACCCCTGACCGCCCAGGCCACGCTGGCGGGCTATACCTTTGAGGACGGCAACCTCAAGGGGGAGGTCAACGTTACCGCCGGCGGCGCGGCCATCTTCACCCGCAACGTCAACTTCGGCGCTGGCCGTGTCGACATGCGCAGCCGCAAGAATGGCGGCAGCAAAATCGACTGGCAGGAGTTCTACGTCAAACCAGGCGTCAAGCTGGAGTACGCCTTGCAGCCGGACTTCAGCCTGCTGGCCGGCGGCTCGCTGGTCGGGGCGACGACCTTCGGCGATGGCGATGCCGGCGGCTTCACCCGCAGCTCCGATGGCGAGGTGGCCAGCGAAGAACTCTATGGTGGGTTCCGGGCCGGGGAGTGGACGTTCACTGCCGGCCGCCAGAACTACATGATCGGCACCGGCTTCATCGTCATGGACGGCAACCTGGATCAGCTCAAGGACGGTGCCTACTGGCTCGCACCCAGAAGCGCCTTCAAGGATTCGGCGGTGCTGGCCTGGGATCATGGTGCCTTGAAAACCCAGGCGTTCACCTTGCGCACCGACGATGACCTGGGTGACTTCCGGATGACCGGGGCCAACCTCGATTACAACCTCGACGATCAAGTGACGCTCGGAGCCATGGCCATGAAGGTCAATGCCCTCGGACCCAGGGGCGCCACGCCGCTGCGTCGGGATGGCATGCAGGTGTACAACCTGCGGGCGCTCAACGCCAGGATTCCGGGTTTGCCGGCCTTGACCCTCAACGCCGAGTACGCGTTGGAACGCGGCAACGGCGAAGGCGTCGAGTATGATGCCAAGGCCTGGTATGGCCAGGCGGATTATGCGTTCGATGCCTTGCCGTTGACGCCGGTCGTGGGTTACCGCTATGCAAGCTTTTCCGGCGATGACAATCTGAGGGACAACCGCCAGGAGTCCTGGGATCCGCTCAGCAAAGGTTATGTCGATTGGGGCACCTGGCTGGTAGGGGATGTCGTCGGCAACTATCTGCTGTTCAACAGCAACGAAAATGTTCAGCAGTTCTCGATCAAGACCCACCTCAACGAAACCCTCAACCTGGGGGCCATCCACTATCAGTTCTGGCTGGACGAAAAGAACTACATGGGGACGGCGGTCAGTGACCGGCGTTTTGCCGATGAAAGCGTCGTGTTCCTGGATTGGGCGCCGTCGAAGGCGTTGGTTTCTTCGCTGTCCTATAACTGGGTCAAGCCGATGGCCGCGGCCAAGCAGGTGTTTGGCAACGACCGGAAATTCAGCGCGCTGGAATTATCGTTCACCTATCGCTATTGATGCCGCGAGCCTTCGCGGCCGCGCTGGAGTGTTTTGCCATGAACAAGTCTTTGCGTAACACGGTGTTGGGTGCTTTCGTTTCGTTGCTGGCCAGCGGTGCATGCGTGGCTGAAGAGCGGACGGTGCGAATCTATAACTGGATCGAGTACCTGCCGCCGGAAATCCTCAAGAGCTTTCAGGAAGAAACCGGGATCCGCCCGATCTATGACGTGTTCGACAGTGTCGAGACCCTGGAGTCCAAGCTGCTGACCGGCAACTCCGGGTATGACGTGGTGTACCCGGGCAGTTCCAATGTCAGTCACTTGATCGCCGCTGGCGCCGTCCAGCCCCTGGACCGCAGCCAACTGCCAAGCTGGCAGCAACTGGACCCGGAGTTCATGAAAGGCCTTGAAGCCGTGGGGGATCCGGGCAACCGCTATGCGGCGCCGTACCTGTGGGGCACGACGTTGATCGGCTATAACGTCGACAAGGTCCGGCAGGTGCTGGGGGCCGATGTGCCGATAAATAGCTGGGACATCATCTTCAAGGAAGAGAACCTGGCCAAACTGGCCAGTTGCGGGGTCGGTTTTCTCGATGCCGCCAACGAGATCGTGCCCATTGCCTTGCACTATAAGGGGCTGGACCCCAATAGCCAGAAACGTGAGGACTACCCGCAGGCACAGGCGGCGATGGCCAAGATCCGGCCGTTCATCTCCTACTTCAACTCATCACGCTACGGCATGGACCTGGCCAATGGCGACGTCTGCATCGCCGTAGGCTGGTCAGGCGGCGTGGCGCTCGCCAAGCGCCTGGCCGACGCTGCAGGCAAGGGCGTCAACGTGGCAATGGCACTGCCCAAGGAAGGTGCGCCGATGTGGTCTGACGTGATGATGATTCCCACCAACGCGCCCCATACCCAGGAGGCCCATGCGTTCATCAATTACATCATGCGGGCCGATGTCATCGCCCGTATCAGCAACAAGATCGGTTACCCCAACCCCAACAAGGAGGCCACCGCGCTGGTGAATCCCGAGGTCCGTGACAATCCTGCGATGTACATCCCGGATGAAGCACGCAAGACGCTGTTCGCCCTGGAGCCCATGCCGGCGGCAATTGAGCGGATCCGTACACGGACCTGGACGGCGATCAAGACCAATCGCTGATCCGGGCTGTAAAAATTGTGGGAGCGGGCTTGCTCGCGAGGCGGTTTATCAGTCGACTCTGCAGTGGCTGACCCACCGCCATCGCGAGCAGGCTCGCTCCCACAGGGATCAGCGCCGGACGCAGAATACGTGTCCACTGAAGAGCCAGTGTGGGAGCGAGCCTGCTCGCGATGGCGCTCTGTCAGGTCTTCCTTCAGGCACGCATCCCTTGGAACAGCAGCTCGGTAATCCGCTTGACCTGGGCTGAATGCGCCTCGATGTCCGGTTGTTCCTGGTTGACCAGCCTGAACAGCTGCAGGTGTGAATAATCGTTCAACAGGAAGGCGGCCAGCTCGACGTCGAGGTCGGCGCGCAGCTTGCCGGCTTGCTGCAGTTCCTTGATCAGGCCACTGATCTCAGCCCTGAGCGCATCGTTCATGGCGCGATAGCCGTCCGGCAATCCGCCGTCGCCGCCAAACAGAATCAAGGGCAGTAATTCGCGCCACAGGCTGGGGTGCATGACCTCCAGGGCGTAGCCCGTCAGCAGCCGTTCCAGGTAACACAGCGCCTCGACCGGATCCTCGATTTCAGGGACCTGCAACCGGGTGTCCTTGAGCGCACGCTGGTCGGCCTCGTGGAGGATCTCCAGGATGATCTCCTGCTTGTTGCCGAAGTACTTGAACACGGTAGGGGCTGATACACCGGCCTGGCCGGCGATCTGTTCGATGGTGGTGTTCTGGAAGCCCTGGCGCTCGAACAGTTCGATCGCCGCCTTGCTGATGGCTTGGCGTCGTTCGGCTTTTTGACGTTCACGCAGTCCGCTCACGGGAGGTCCTTGTCACTGGAAAAGAGGGCATTACAGCCCCCGGGATCCATGCAAAATACTTAACTCGATAAAATATTTAAAGCGTTTATTTGGATGCTGGCAGTTTAGTGCGAACGCTCTGCAGTGCACCTTGGATGAGGGGTATATGGCCAAATGCTAGGTAATTTATGACGAGATCAGGCACAAAAGGAGCGCTTACAGATAATTCAGCGAGCAAGTGAGACGGGTAACGTGGCGCACCGTTTCTGCGTAGCGTCTGTTCCTCGGTACGTTCAATGTCGATTAAAAAGAGAACAAGAAAATGACCAGCCCCAGTTTCAAGGATTCGAACGGCCATCTGGCACAGGGCTTCAAGCCTCGTCACGTCACCATGTTGTCCATTGCCGGAATCATCGGTGCAGGTTTGTTCGTGGGTTCGGGGCATGCCATTGCGGCAGCGGGGCCGGCGGTGTTGCTGGCCTACCTGTTCTCCGGCCTGCTGGTGGTATTGGTCATGCGCATGCTCGGTGAAATGGCGGTGGCCCGCCCGGACACCGGCTCGTTCTCCACCTATGCCGACCAGGCCATCGGGCGCTGGGCCGGCTTCACCATCGGTTGGCTGTACTGGTGGTTCTGGGTCCTGGTGATTCCCATCGAGGCGCTGGCCGCCGGGCATGTGTTGAACCAGTGGTTTCCGTCTGTCGATGCCTGGCTGTTCGCTTCGGTATCGATCGTGGCCCTGGCCGTGACGAACCTGTTCAGCGTTTCCAAGTATGGCGAGTTCGAGTTCTGGTTCGCGATGGCCAAAGTCGTGGCGATCATCGGTTTCATTTCCCTGGGGTTCGCTGTCCTGATGGGCTGGATTCCCGAGCGGGAGGCCAGCGGCCTGAGCCGCCTGATGGAAGAACATGGCGGCTTCGCGCCCAATGGTTTGTCGGCGGTGGTCGGGGCCTTCATCACTATCATGTTCAGCTTCATCGGGACCGAGGCGGTGACGATTGCGGCGGCCGAATCCGATAACCCTGCGCAGAACATTGCCAAGGCGACCCGTTCAGTGATCTGGCGCATCGGCGTGTTCTATCTGCTGTCGATCTTTGTGGTCATCTCCGTGGTGCCGTGGAACGATCCGCAGCTGGCTTCGGTGGGCTCTTACCAGCGGGCGCTGGAACTGATGAACATCCCCCATGCCAAGTTCCTGGTGGATGCCGTGGTATTGATCGCGGTGGCCAGTTGCATGAACTCCTCGATCTACATCGCCTCGCGTATGCTCTATTCGCTGGCGCGGCGCGGTGATGCGCCAAAGGCTCTGAAGGTGACGTCGGGAGACGGCGTCCCGCGTTCCGCGGTGATTGCCAGTACTGTGTTGGGGGCGGGTATCACGCTGTTCAGCTACTTCATGCCCGCCGGCCTGTTTCAATTCCTGCTCGCCAGTTCCGGCGCCATCGCGTTGCTGGTGTACCTGGCGATTGCCATCTCCCAACTGCGCATGCGCCGGCTGCTGCGCCGCCAGAACGTCGAGTTGACCTTCCGCATGTGGCTGTTTCCGTGGCTGACCTGGTTGGTCATCGTGTTCATCTGCGCGGCGCTGGGGGTGATGATGGTGACGCCGGAGCACCGTAGCGAAGTCAGCTCGACCCTCGGCCTGGCACTGATCATTTCCTTTATCGGGCTGGTCACGTCGCGGCAGCAGCCGCAGGTGGAGAGGGCGGCTTCCCTGGGATAGCCCAGGGAAAAGTCAGATGAAACACCTGTGGCGAGGGGATGAATCCCCTCGCCACAATGGAAGTCTTTTCCCCGATCTGTTTCACCTCTGAAACACCCTCCTGAAGTCCGCTCCTCCGCCCGTCACCCTGCCTGTAAACCCTCTCTGCCGATCTGGCACTAACCCGCGCGGGCGTTGTCAGTAATTGGCGCGCCGGAGTGGCGTCACGTCAGCTGTATCGATGGGCTTCTCAAACGCCTTTGGGCAAAAACTCGCGATGGATTGCGTCCTGGACCGACTATATTTTTGCGGGTTGCCATTCTATGGGGCTGCTTCTCGATCCTCGTCACGACATCGATGCTGCGTTATTGAGCTACCGCCGGGTGTTCTGGTCCCTGGCGCTGTTCAGCGGCGTTATCAATCTACTGGTGCTGGTACCGTCGCTCTACATGATGCAGGTGTACGACCGGGTCCTGACCAGTCGCAACGAAACCACCTTGTTCATGCTCACCTTGATCGCTCTGGGCCTGTTCATGTTCAGCGCCTTGATCGAGTGGGTACGCGGCGAGGTGATGATTCGCATGAGCGCGGGGCTGGACGACGCCCTGGGCGAACGGGTTTTCGATGCGGCTTTTGCCCGCAGCCTGCGCGAGCACAACGCCAACCCGGCGCAGGTGCTCAGCGACCTGGCGACGCTGCGGCAGTTGATTACCGGGCAGGGGCTGATCGCCTTGCTCGATGCGCCGTGGCTACCGATCTTCCTGTTGGTGGCGTTCATTTTTCATCATTGGTTCGGGGTGCTGACCCTGGTGCTCGCCCTCGTGCTGATCGGCCTGGCGCTGTGGGGCGAACTGGCAACCCGCACGCGCCTGGGCGAAGCCAACCGACTGGGCGTGCAGTCGGCCGCCTATGTCAATAGCACGCTGCACAATGCCGAAGTCATCCAGGCTTTGGGCATGCTCGGGCCGTTGCGTCAGCGCTGGAGCCTGTTGCAACAACGCATCATCGCTGCCCAGGCCCATGCCAGTGACCGCGGCGCCCGTATCACCGCGATGACCCGTTTCGTGCGCATCTCCGGCCAATCCCTGTCGCTGGGGCTGGGGGCATTGCTGGTGCTTGAAGGGCAACTGTCGGCAGGCATGATGATCGCCATGTCGCTCCTGCTGGGGCGGGCCCTGGCGCCCGTGGAAATCGCCATCGGTTCGTGGAAGCAGTTCAATGCCGGGCGCCAGAGTTATCAGCGGCTGAGCCTGCTCCTCGCCCAGCATCCCCGTGATCGCCTGCGCATGCCCTTGCCGCCACCCACCGGTGCGGTGCGTCTGGAGCAGTTGTACGTCGGCCCACCCGGCGCCGCGCAGCCGATTCTGCGGGGAATCAATTTCCATCTTGAAAAGGGGGAGGTGCTCGCCGTGGTGGGCCCAAGCGCCAGCGGCAAGTCCACCCTTGCCAGAGCACTGGTCGGCGTATGGCCGCCCCTGGGTGGATCGGTGCGCCTGGACGACGCCGAGATAAGCCAGTGGTCCCATGATGCCCTCGGGCCCCACCTTGGGTATCTACCCCAGGACATCGAGCTGTTCGACGGCAGCGTGGCCGACAACATCGCCCGTTTCGGCGAACAGGATGCCGACAAGATCATCGCCGCCAGCCGTCACGCCGGCATCCACGAGATGATCCTGAGGTTTCCCAAGGGCTATGACACGCCGCTGGGGCCCGGGGGGCTTGGCTTGTCCGGTGGACAGAAGCAACGCCTCGGCCTGGCCCGTGCGCTCTATGGGCGCCCGGCGCTGATCGTGCTCGACGAGCCGAATTCCAACCTCGATGAAGCCGGCGAGCTGGCCCTGGTGCAAGCCATCGCCGTGCTCAAGGCGGCGGGCAGTACGGTGGTGCTGATCACCCACCGGCCCAGTGTGCTGGCGATGGTCGACCACATCCTCGTGCTCAAGGACGGAATCCAACAGGCATTCGGCCCCCGCGACCGGGTGCTCAAGGCGCTGATGCCAGGGCCGCGACCGGCTGCGGTGAGGGAGGCTGGCGAAGATGCATGATCTGACTCCGAATCCACACGCGTATAGCGAGCAGGGGAGGAGCCTGCGCAACGTCAGCACCTTGCCCGGTGCCAGTACCGATGCCGGCGGTGCGGCGCGTTATGGCGTGGGTTTCCTGGTGCTGGCATTGGGCGGTGCGTTGCTCTGGGCCTGCCTGGCGCCGCTGGACCAGGGTGTCGTCGGCAGCGGCACCGTGGTGGTGGCGGGTGAGCGCAAGGCAGTGCAGTCGCTGGTGGGGGGCGTGGTGGAAAAGCTGCTGGTCAGCGATGGCGATCGCGTCAGCCAGGGGCAGTTGCTGGTGCAGCTCAATACCGTGCAGGCGCAAGCGCAGTTGGACGTGACCCTGGGCAAGTTGCTCAACGACCGCAGCATCGAGGCACGCCTGATTGCCGAGCGTCTGGGCAGCGCCGAGATCCAATGGCCCGAGGACCTGCTGGCCCGTGCCGATGAACCGCGGGTCAAGGCGGCCATGGCGTTGCAGAGCCAATTGTTCCTGAGCCGCCGCGCTGAGCTGGGCAGCCGCTTGCAGATCATCGAGCATGAAGTGGCGGCGCTGGAGCAACAACTGCTCGGCTACGAAGGGGTCAAGCGTAACTACGACGCGCAGATGCGCTTCCAGCGTCAGGAACTGGAGGGCCTGCGGGACCTGGCGCGCGAAGGCTATGTTCCGCGCAACAAACTCTTCGAGGCCGAGCGCAACGCCGCCCAATTGGCCGGTCAGATTGCTTCCGGGATCGGCGATGTCGGCAGGACCCGCCAATCGATCAACGAAAGTCGGCTCAAGGCTTTGCAGGCGCAGCAGGAGTTCCGCCGCGACGCCGAGACCCAGCTCAGCGAAGTGTCCGCCGAGGCGGCGGGTTACGCCGATCAGATCCGCGCCTTGCAATTCGAAGTCGACAACGGTGCGATTCGCGCGCCGGCGGCCGGGCAGGTCATGGACTTGAGCATTCACACGGTCGGTGGCGTCGTCCAGGCCAGCCAGACCCTGATGCAAGTGGTACCGCTGGATGCGCCGATGGCGATCACGGCGCGGTTCGAGCCGCTGATGGCCAACAAGCTGCGGCCGGGGCTGCCGGTGCATGTGCATTTTACAGCGCTGCAGCGGGTGGATACGCCGACGGTCACGGGCACGGTCAGTACGGTGTCGGCGGATCAGTTGATCAACGAACAGACGCACCAACCGTACTTCTCTGCCAAGGTCGAGATTCCCGCCGACACTGTCGCCTCGCTGCAGGCCGCCGGCCTGTGGGTGCGTCCCGGCATGTTGGCCGATGTCACGGTGGTGACCGGCGAACGGACCCTGATGAATTACCTGATGAAACCTTTGCGTGAACGCTTGCTCGCTGCCTTCAAGGAGGAATGAGCATGACTGGCCGGCGCTTTTATCGCTCCCGTGTGTTGTTGAGCCTGTATACCAGTTGGGTGGCGATCAGCCCCACATGGGCCGCCGAGGGTGGCCTCAGTCTGACCGCGGCGTACGATGCCTCTCGGCTGAATGACCCGACCCTGCAATCGGCCACCCATGCCTTCGATGCTTCGCGCAACGAAGAGGCCATCGGTCGCGGTGGCCTGTATCCGCAGGTATCCCTGACGTCACGCTATGGCTACGGCGGACGTACCGACGGTGGTGACGACAGGAGTTACGTCAACAGCAACGACTACCAGGCGAACAGCGTCACCCTGGCAGCGCAGCAACCGCTTTATGACAAGGGCCGCTGGGCGGCTTATCAAGAGGGCAAGGCTCGCGGGCAACTGGGTAGCCAGTTGTTCGATGTCGCCGGCCAGACTTTGTACGACCGGGTAGCCAAAGGGTATTTCGATGTGGCTCGGGCGGAGAATGAAATCAAGTTGATCGCCCAGCAGAAGGCGGCCATCAACGGATTGGTCATCCAGAGCAAAAAACTTTACGAGGGGGGCCAGGGTGCGATCACCGACATCGATGAGGCCCAGGCACGGCTCGATCTGGTCGAGGCCCAGGAGGCCGAGGCCCAGGCTCGTCGGGTGGCGGCGTTGCGGGCCTTGTCTGGCCGGGCCAGCGTGCCCATCGACGATATCCAGCCGATGCGCGAGGAACTGCCTCTTGGCAGCCCGATTCCGCCGGAACAGGATCTGCGCTACTGGACGGCCATCGCCCGTGACGCCAGTCCCGAACTGGCGGCCCGCCTGGCGGCGGTGAAAGTGGCCGAGGCCCAGGCCGACAGCCAGCGCGCGGGGCATTACCCGAGCCTGTCGCTGACCACTCAGTTGACTCGCCGGGAGACCCGTCAGTATCAGGAACTCGATCCGCGCCAGGACACTTATTACGTGGGAGTGCAATTGGATATTCCGCTGTATCGCGGCGGTTCGGTGCGTGCTTCGGTAGCCAAGGCCGAAGCGCAACTGGCCGGTGCCCAATCGGACTATGACGTGCAGCGTCAGCAATTGGCCGAGAACATCGAGACCGATTACCTCGGCGTGGTGGCCGGGTTCGCCAAGAGCAAGGCGATGCAGCGCGCGGTGGAGTCCAACCAGCGCGCATTGACGTCGACGGAGAAAGGCTTCCAGGGCGGCGTGCGGTCCACCGTGGACATTCTTGATGCCCAGCAGCGGGTGTTCCAGGCCCGTCGGGATCTGCTCAATACCAAGCTCGATATGCTGCAAAGCTATGTCAGCCTGCACACCCATACCGGCCAGATGAACCGCGCGGTGCTGGAGCAGGTGCAACGGTTGTTCTGAGGTTTCGGGTGGGCAGGTTCGTCGAGGGCGCCTGGGCCGCCGTCATCGCGAGCAGGCTCGCTTGTATGGTAGGACTTGAAGGGAGGAAGAGGGACAAGGCTCGATTCTGACTGTTAGCCGCAGTACAGACCGTGGGAGATTTCATCCCTCCTC